>UQRJ01000027.1 GCA_900543345.1 uncultured Sporolactobacillus sp.
ACGAGATGTCTTAGGGTCTCGTGGGCTCGGAGATGTGTATAAGAGACAGGCCTTTCACTCTTGCCATCGTCAAAACCTCCCGAATTGTTCACTCTTCGCTTATGGATTGATCATCTTTTTAACTTTCTTCGCCAGTCCCGAGGCCACAATCGTACTCTTGCGAAGATTGCGTTTCTGTTTCTTGGACTTGTGCATCATCATGTGGCTTGTGTAGGAATGGTTTCGTTTGAATTTGCCGGTGCCGGTCTTTTTCAAGCGTTTCGCAGCACCTTTGTGTGTTTTCATTTTTGGCATGAAAAATTTATCCTCCCGGTCGGAGCCGGCAGGCGGCCGCCGATCCGCCGCCGCATCTGGCTCCATGATCACTACTAATTACTTATTATCGGCTTTCGGGGCCAGTACAAGGAACATGCTGCGTCCTTCCATTTTTGGCCTGACTTCAATAACAGCGATGTCCGCGCATTCGTGGGCCAGTTTTTCGAGAATCTTGCGGCCCAAATCGGAATGCGTAATCGCGCGTCCCCTGAAGCGGACAGACGCCTTGACTTTATCGCCCTTGGTTAAGAATTTTTTCGCATTGCGCATCTTCGTATTAAAATCGTGCTCTTCGATACTCGGACTGAGCCGAATTTCCTTAATGTTGATAACCTTTTGTTTCTTACGGGCTTCGCGGTCCTTTTTCTGTTGTTCGAAACGGAATTTACCGTAGTCCATGATGCGACAAACCGGGGGCTTTGCGCCCGGTGCCACCATCACCAGGTCCAGATTAACGTGACGCGCCATCGACAACGCTTCAGACTTGGATTTAATGCCGATTTGTTCCCCATTTCGACCGATCAGCCGAACTTGTTGCGCACGGATCCCCTCATTGACAATCATGTCTTTGCTAATGTTTAGTCACCTCCGAATTAATTTGAACAAAACGCCTAGGCTTTTCATCACATAAAAAAAGCGGGCGCAAAAACGCCCGCCTGTTTATTCAGACTGTCATGCATACCTGACAACAGCTTTTTGCGTCGTTCAGGTGAGAAGCCGGGCGCCTCTGCTTACTTAATCATTCATCAACCTAAATACTATACCATGTCTGCGATGATCTGGCAAGCCGCGAGCCGCTTTTTTCGGTCAGATCAATTTTCACCGGTCAAATAGGCTTATTTATTTTTCTCTCTCGATCGATTGCACCTGTACATGCCACGGCCAGTGGTTCTGCCTGTTTCCGGGAAAGTGGGAATGAACGACTTGCGCTGAAATCCGATTAGCCTGGCAGCGAACAACAGTCAAAAGTATTTTACATATTGTAAAATACTTTTGACATCCACAGACCGGAATGTTAATCTGATGAGGGGGTGACAATAATGATGAACTTGACAGAAATTATCGAACAATGGGGCGTTTATGCTATCTGCGCCGTATTTTCCCTAGTCATTAATGATTGGTTGACGGGAGAGGGCTTATTTTTTAAAGGTCAGGATGAGCGAAAACGATTGATTAAAAGTAAAGCGATGGTATCAAGCTGGCTGTTTCTGCTGCTGATGTTTGTCGCGAATTTTGTCCAGAATCATTTTGTCGATCGCTTTCTAACGACGCACAATGAATTTTTTCCTGTGGATTATCCCTTGTTTTATCTCGTTGTTTCTTTGGGAGCGTATTTCGGTTACTTTATTTTCTACAGTTTAAAAATGAGTGCCGGAAAGAAGAGCCATTAGAAGAGGGCGGCGAGACAAAATGAAGAATTCCATTTACCGGCGGCGCGTTTTGCTGCGATTGTCGCAAGAAACGTTGGCCAAGAAATGCGGTGTCTCCCGGCAAACCATCAATGCCATTGAAAATGATAAATACGACCCGTCGCTAAAACTGGCGTTTAAGCTCAGCAAGGTATTGCAGACGAGCGTCGATCGACTATTCCACAGCAAACACGAATCGGTTTAACCCCGCAATCAATCTTGTTCTTCGTGCGCTTTATCTGTGATAAAATAAAAATAAAGGCAGGTGAGCCATCATGATGGGCTGGCACGGAGGAATGATGGGCGGTTTCGGAATCGGCCTGGGTCTGATTGGCTGGCTGATTCAGTTGGCCCTCTTTATCGCTGTGATTTACTTGGCCGTTGTATTAATTCGCCGAGTCACGGAACGCCCGCCGGAACCGAATCAAAGTGAATCCTGGGAAACCGTTTTGAAAGAGCGCTTTGCGCGCGGAGAGATTTCGGAAGAGGAATATAATAAAATGAAAAATGTCCTGCGTCGTTAAATGAAGCGAAACGCAGAATCCGGACACTGATAAAAATCGGAAGCGTGTGCTCCCGATTTTTTATGATTATACACCTTGCTCCAGCCGGGTAAGCATCTCATCGCGGAACCGGTCGTCCGATTTGTTCCAAATGACTTCAAGCAACACACCGAGTCCCGGCAGCATTTTTTCTTCACCGCTGTGAATGGCGTCGACAATCGTCTCATTCAATTGCTGCTTGTTGTTCCCGGATAAGTTATACAGTACGGCACGGCGGATATTAAGATCCATGGTCGCCCTTCCCTTCTCTTATCAGTTTTTCAGCCGATATGGTATAGTATGAGTAAAATACCCGCGAATATGTGAAGGAGTTCTGCGGTTTGCGAAGCATGGTATCGTTACAAAATGATAAAGTTAAGTTATGGAAAAAACTAAAGATGAAAAAGTGGCGCGATCGGGAGCGTTTATATTTAATTGAAGGGCCACACCTTGTGCAAGAGGCCGCTTTTTCCGCACGTCACCTACTGCAGACGGTTTTGATCGACGAAGGATTCCACCTGCCGAAAGATTGGCCGCTGGCGGATGTCGAGGTCTATCAGGTGACCCATAAAATATTCACAGAACTTTCGCAGACCGAGACACCGCAAGGGATTATTGCCGTTTGTCGGATGGTTCGTCCGTCGGTGACCGTCCGCCGCGGACGTTATCTGATGGTCGACGGCGTCCAGGATCCCGGCAACCTCGGCACGTTGATCCGTACGGCCGATGCATTCGGTTTAGACGCGGTATTTCTCGGTGACGGGTGCGTCGACGACTACAATGGCAAGACGCTTCGTTCGGCGCAGGGCTCCCATTTTCATCTGTCGATCATTCACCGAAACTTGCTCGATGCGGTCACTGAGATGCACTCGCTCGGCGTACCGGTTTACGGGTCGTCGTTGCGCGGTCGGAACCTGCCGCCGGCAACGTTCGATGCCCCCGACTTCGCGCTGATTGTCGGGAATGAGGGAAACGGCGTCCGACCCGAACTTTTGGAGAAAGCGGACAATGTGGTCAGAATCCCGATGGCCGGACGTGCCGAATCGATGAATGTTGCTGTGGCGGCGGGCATTCTGCTCTACTGGCTGAGTGCTCCCGGGCTTGCGCAATCGTGAAAAACTGGCTATACTGAAGACTATCGATTGGAAGGAATTATTTTGCTATTTCTTCCACGGATAATGAGGAAAAAGCTGTGATGGAGAGTAGTATTTCCGCATCGCCGCCCAGGGAAAATGCGTCGTCGACTGGAAGCGCATTTTGCGGTAGGAACGGAACGAATTCACTCCGGAGCTGCCATCTGAACACCGCATGAGCGGCTAAGGATGCGCCGGCCGATGCCGTTAACCGTTTTTTGAGTGGATTCCGTACCGGTTTGCGGAATCAACGAGGGTGGTACCGCGATGCTTCGTCCCTTTCCGGGGCGGAGCTTTTTTGTTTGGAAAATTTTCAATTATAGAGAGGAAGAGGGAATATGCTGAAGGAAAAACTACTGGAGCTGCGTGAAAGGGCATTGGCGTCCGTCCAGTCGGCGGGCGACCTGAAAAAACTGCAGGACATTCATGTGCGCTTTCTCGGTAAGAAGGGACCGATCAGCGAAGTATTGAAAGGCATGGGTAAATTGTCTAAAGAAGAGCGCCCCGTTGTCGGGAAGCTGGCGAATGATGTCCGCCGGGCGATCGGCGAGCGGATCGAGAAAAAACGCGCCGATTTGGAAGCGCAGCTGCTTGAAGCAAAATTGGAAAAAGAAAAAATCGATGTCACGCTGCCCGGTAGAAAATCGCAGGTCGGAGCCCATCATTTGCTTGCTTCGGTGATCCGCGAGGTGGAGGATCTGTTCATCGGACTCGGCTTTTCCGTTGCTGAAGGGCCGGAAGTCGAGGAAGATTATTATAATTTCGAGGCGCTCAATCTGCCGAAGGATCATCCGGCGCGGGACATGCAGGATTCGTTTTACATTACAGGCGACATTCTGTTGCGCACGCATACGTCGCCGATGCAAGCGCGGACGATGGAAGCTCATCACGGCAAGGGACCGGTCAAGGTAATCTGTCCGGGTAAAGTGTATCGGCGCGACACGGACGATGCGACGCACTCCCATCAGTTCATGCAGATCGAAGGGCTTTATGTCGACAGACAGGTGCGGCTCAGCGATCTGAAGGGTGTGCTGACGGTATTCGCCCGGCATATATTCGGAGCCGAGCGTGAGATCCGGCTGAGGCCGAGCTTTTTTCCGTTTACCGAACCGTCCGTCGAGATGGACATTTCCTGTTTCCGCTGCGGCGGCAAGGGTTGCAATGTCTGCAAGGGAACGGGCTGGATCGAAATCCTCGGCGCCGGCATGGTGCATCCGAACGTGCTGCGCATGTCGGGCTTTGATCCGTCGGTCTATACCGGTTTTGCTTTCGGGATGGGGCCGGAGCGGATTGCGATGCTGAAATACGGCATTGAGGATATTCGTCATTTTTATACCGACGACTTGCGCTTTCTGAGACAATTCAAGCGAGCATGAGAGGAGACATGCGACATGCTGGTATCTTATAAATGGTTAAAAGACTATGTCGATCTTGACGGTGTGACGCCGGAAGAATTGGCCGATAAAATAACGAATTCAGGGATTGAGGTGGAACACCTGACTTATCCTGGCGCGGATTTGACAAACATTGTCGTCGGAAAGGTGATGGCGTGCACGCCGCATCCGAAGTCCGATCATCTGCATCTTTGCCGGGTCGATCTCGGAGACGAAACCGTCCAAATTGTTTGCGGTGCGCCGAATGTTGCCGCCGGATTAAAAGTACCGGTAGCCCGTCGTGGGGCAACGATTGCTGGCGGAAAGAAGATTGATCGAACCGTCTTCCGCGGCGAAACGTCGGACGGGATGCTCTGCGCACTCAGTGAGCTTGGTTGGAGCAACGATCTTCTGCCGAAAGAACTGGAATACGCCAACGGAATTTATGTATTCGATGACGAAGTTCCGGTCGGGGCCGACGCGCTGCCGTATCTTAATCTCGACGACGCGATTCTCGATCTTGATATTCTTGTTAACAGTGCGCACTGCATGAATATGATCGGCGTTGCTTATGAGGTTGCCGCCATTATGGATCGAAGGTTGCATATTCCGACGCCCGATCCGCATGAGGCGGAAGAACCGGTCGCGGGCAAAGTCCGCGTGAGCGTCGAAGCGGGTGATAAAGTACCGTATTACGGCGCACGACTGATTGAAGGAGTAAAGGTTGCCCCCTCGCCGCGCTGGCTGCAGTTTCGGCTGATGTCGGCGGGCGTGCGGCCGATTAACAATGTCGTCGATATTGCTAATTATGTTATGTTGGAGTACGGCCAACCGCTGCATACGTTCGATTTTGACACATTTGGCTCGGATCGTGTACTCGTCCGCTTTGCCGGGAAAAACGAGACAATGACGACGCTGGACGGCCAGAAGCGGAAGTTAACCCCCGACGATATCGTGATTACGAATGGAAAAACAGCGTCGGCAGTCGCCGGTGTGATGGGCGGCGCCGCCTCGGAAGTAACGGCATCGACAAGGCGCGTGCTGCTTGAATCCGCCGTATTCGATCCGATTTCGGTACGCAAAACGGCACAACGTCTCCAGCTGCGGACGTCGGCCAGCAGCCGCTATGAAAAAGGGATCGATCGTAACCGGATCGTCCGGGCAGCCGATCGTGCGGCGGAACTACTGACGAAATATGCTTCTGCGCATGTACTCAAAGGCCTTGCCGAGCAAGGGCCGCAGACCGTACCCGAGCAGGAAATTGTCATGCCTTGGCGGAAAATCAACGAAGTGCTTGGAGCGAAGCTGACGCCTGAGACGATCAGCGGCTTGCTGATGAGACTCGGTTTTGCGGTGACCCGTGCGGAAGAAAAAATTCGTGTCAAAGTCCCAACGCGGCGTTTCGACGTCTCGATTCCCGAAGACCTTGTCGAAGAGGTTGGGCGGTTATACGGCTATAACCGTCTGCCGGCGACTTTGCCGGAAGGCTCATCCGTTCACGCCGAATTGACGCCTTATCAGAAGCTCATTCGCCGGATTGAACGGTTGATGGAAAGTGTCGGGCTCAATCAGGCCTTTACTTATTCGCTGACAACGGATGATCATGCGGCGGCGTTTACCGTTTGTTCGCCGGCGCAGCCGGTGAGGGTCGATTGGCCGATGAGCGAAGAACACGCGGCGCTGCGCGAGAGTATAGTGCCCCAGCTGATCAATGCCGTCGGCTATCATTTGCGGCGGCAGATGACAGATGTTGCCCTTTACGAAATCGGCAAAGTATTCATTCCGCGAGCGGACAACCCGCGTCCATATGAGGAAGAACATCTCGCCGGCGCCGTTACCGGAAGCAGGGCCGGACGCAGTTGGGAAGGCGACGCCGGACCGGTTGATTTTTTTACCATAAAAGGAATTGTGGAAACGTTGTTTGACGAACTGGCCATTTCCGACCGGATTGATTACCGACCGGCCAAGCGTGTCGGCTTGCATCCGGGACAGACTGCGGATATTTTGCTCGACGGTCGGGTCGTCGGCTATATGGGGGCAATCCATCCGCAGTTGTTGCAGGAAAAAGAATTAAATGATACTTATGTGTTCGAAATTGCGATTGAATCGATCTTGCGCGGCCGGCAGCCGAAAATCGTTTATAGCGGCCTGCCGCGGTTCCCGTCCGTCACACGCGACATGGCGCTGGTTGTTAAGCGCAGCGTGGCGGCCGGCAATCTGCTGAAGGTGATTCGTGAAAACGGCGGCGATTTACTGCAATCCGTGACGTTGTTCGATCTCTACGAGGGATCGCATGTGGCCGATGATGAAAAATCAATGGCCTTTTCACTTGTTTATTTTGATCCTCAGCGTACGTTGACCGATGAAGAGGTCGATGCGGTACATCAGCGAATTATTAACGCCTGCACGGAAATGTGTGGAGCGAAACTCCGCGGTTAAATACACAAAGGGATAAATACCCGAACGGACATCGGTCCGTTAACCGTCGCCCGATCAGCCGGACGACGGTTATGTTTTTTTACGAGTCGAAATTACGGCGGCGCTTTAAGCGAGGATGGCATGATGTCCATCAACAAATGCAATGATTGAATCATGGTCATCTCGCTGCACGGAAATGAGGACGTCATGACGTACTTCAACAAATGGACGAATTTTGATATGATTAAGGCAAACGGCAACGGGTGTGAATGTGTCAAATGGCCGCCCGTGTGCTTCGAATGAAAGACGGGATCCAATATGATTTTAAATCTCATCATCGTCCTGCTACTGGCATCGGGCTTTTTTGCCGGATTCCGCCGCGGACTCGTTCTTCAATTGGTCCATCTGGCCGGCTTTATTATCGCCTATATTGTGGCAATGCTTTATTATAAAGACCTGGCGGGTGTCGTCAAACTATGGATTCCATTTCCGACTTCAGCCGCCCGCAGCGGTATGTTCGACTTTCTCGGCAATTTAGATCTGCAGACAGCCTATTACCGGGCGATTGCGTTCGTGATTCTTTTTATTGCCGTCAAGCTGATTTTGACGATTTTCGGCCACATGCTTGATTTCCTTGCCGAATTACCGTTGATTCGTTCGGTGAACCATCTCGCAGGCGGATTGCTCGGTTTCGTGGAAATCTATTTGATTGTTTTTTTGCTTCTGTACGCCGGGGCGCTGACGCCAATCGAAGAATTGCAGGCGTCGATCGACAGTTCGTCGCTGGCTCAGTCAATGATCGGCCATACGCCTTTCTTTTCCAAGATCTTTCGCGAGCTATGGGTTGCCCTGGCGACCCTTCGTTGAGAAAGTGTGAAAAGCATGAATAAGCGGGAAATTGTAGATCAGTTGAATAAAATTGCTGTATATCTTGAAATAAAAGGGGACAATCCGTTTAAGGTCACAGCTTACCGCCGCGCCGGTCAAGCTCTGGAAACCGATCAGCGTTCTTTGTCCGGCATCGACGACTTCAGTAAAATTAGAGGCATCGGGAAAGGGACAGCAGGTGTGATCGACGAGCTGATGCGCACCGGCGGTTCGCGGGTACTCGCAGAGCTGGAAAAAGAAATTACTTCCGGCTTGATTGAATTGACCGGCCTGCCGGGGCTTGGAGGGAAAAAACTTGGCAAACTATATCGCTCGCTGGATGTGACCGATTCCGATTCGCTGCGTGCGGCTTGTGAGGAAGGCCGGGTACGTGCCCTTCCCGGGTTCGGAGAAAAAACGGAGCAGAAAATACTCGCAGCCATCCGCAGCCACAGCCATCGCCCCGAGGAACTGCCGATCGCCTATATGCTCGGACTGGCCGAGAAAATTGAGACGGCGCTCGGCCGAATCGGCATCCGCCGCTTTTCTCGGGCGGGCAGTCTGCGCCGGGCTAAAGAACAAATGAAAGATCTGGACTTTGTACTGGAAACAGAAGATGCGTCGCGCACATCCGCTAAGCTGCTCGATGCATTGCCGGTATCCGAGGTAACGGTCCGCGGCGAGGCAAAAATGACCGTAAAGCTTTCCGATCCGTATCGCGTTTCGGTCGACTTTCGTTTTGCTTCTCCGTCTGCTTTTGTCACAACGCTGCATCATTTTACCGGATCGAAAGCTCATCATGTGCTGCTGCGCCATCTGGCAAAGGAAAAAAATGAGAAGATTAGTGAGTACGGCGTGGAACGGAAGGACGGGGAACTGCTCACTTTCAAAAACGAAGCGGCGTTTTATCGCCACTTCGGCTTGAATTTTATTCCGCCCGAGGTCCGGGAAGGCGGCGACGAAGTGGGACGGGCTCAGGATGGACCGCTCGAACTGATTTCGCTTGCGGATATCCGCGGCGATTTGCACATGCACTCGACGTGGAGCGACGGTTCGTATACGGTGCAGGAGATGGCCGAAGCCATGCGGGCGAGGGGATATACCTACGCCTGTCTGACCGACCATTCCCGTTCGCTGCGTGTGGCGGACGGACTGTCGCCGGAGCGATTAATGCGGCAGCTGAAAGAAGTTGCACGTGTGAACGCCATGTTCGACGACTTTACGCTGTTTAGCGGGACGGAAATGGACATTCTGCCGGACGGTTCGCTTGATTATCCCGACGATATTTTAGAGAAACTGGATTTTGTCATTGCGTCGATTCATTCGTCTTTTTCGCAAAGCCCTCAGCAGATCATGCGCCGTCTGGAGAACGCCTGTCGCAATCCTTATGTGCGTTTGATTGCTCATCCAACCGGACGATTACTTGGAAAGCGAAAAGGCTATGCTGTCGATCCCGACCGGTTGATTCGAATGGCGGCGGAAACCGGGACTGCTCTTGAGATAAATGCCAATCGCAACCGTCTCGATCTATCGGCCGGCCTGGCCCGCCGCGCTCAGGATGCCGGCGTCCGGCTCGCGATCGACACCGATAGTCATTCCAAAAAGATGATTGAAGACATGGCCATCGGCGTGCAAACCGCCACACGCGGCTGGATCCGGCCGCAGACAGTTCTGAATACGATGAGTATGCCTGAGTTTGCGGCGTTTTTGAAACATGGAAAACACGGATAAACCACCCCTCTTCATGCAGGGAGATGTGATTGATTGAATGAACATGCCTTAAAAATATTAGAGTATGAGAAAATTAAACAACAACTGATGCATTATCCGGCTTCTTCACTCGGAAAAAACCGGATTGCCCAGCTGCGACCTGTCGAGACGTTGGCAGAAGCGGAGAAACTTCAGGAAGAAACGGACGAAGGGGCGACGGTGCTGCGTTTGAAGGGTTCCGTTCCTTTCGGCGGCGTTACCGACGTCCGGCCCGCTTTAAAGCATTCGGCAATCGGCAGCGTCCTGCAGGGCAAGGAACTGATCGATATTGCCGATACGATCCGCGGAATGCGGCTGATTAAACAATTTATTCTCGATATGGCCGCGGACGACGAAGTGCCGGCACTGTCAATCTTAACCGGCATTGCCGAATCATTGAATGCTCCCGGCGGGGTGGAGCGCCGGATCCGTTCGGCAATCGACGATCAAGGTGCCGTGATGGACTCGGCGAGCACCGCGCTCCGCCATATTCGCGGGCAGATTCGGACATTCGATAATCGCGTGAAACAAAAGCTGGATAGTTTTATCCATACGTCCGGAACGGCGAAATTGCTGTCGGAAGCGATCATTACCATCCGTAATGGGCGACAGGTTGTTCCGGTGAAGCAACAGTACCGCAGCGCGTTTCCCGGTATTGTCCACGATCAATCGGCCTCTGGCGCTACGCTGTTCATTGAACCGCAGGCTGTTGTCGATCTGAATAATCAACTGAGCGAAGCAAGAGCAAAGGAGCGTCACGAAGTTCAACGCATTCTGCGTGTTCTGACCGGCGAAATTGCCGAATATGCCGACGGTCTGCTTGCGTCGATGGAACAGCTGGCTCATCTTGATTTTATCTTCGCTAAGGCGGCGTACGGCCATCAGATGCGGGCATCGCGGCCGAAACTGAATGACAGCGGCTTGATCCGTCTGAAGCGGGTCCGTCATCCGCTGATCCCGTTGGACCGTGTTGTTCCGATTGACGTCGTTTTCGATCAACAGACACACGCGTTGGTCATTACCGGGCCGAATACCGGCGGCAAGACCGTTTCATTAAAAACAATCGGACTAGTGACCCTGATGGCCCAGTCCGGTCTGCAGATCCCGGCGGAGGAAGATTCGCAAATTGCGGTTTTTCAGAAAATCTTTGCCGATATCGGTGATGAGCAATCGATCGAGCAGAGCCTGAGTACATTTTCTTCGCATATGACCAATGTTGTCGGCATTTTGAAAGAAGCCGATTTCCGGAGCCTTGTGCTTCTTGACGAACTTGGCGCGGGCACCGATCCGCAGGAAGGGGCGGCACTTTCGATTGCGATTCTCGACGCCCTGTATGCGTGCGGTGCCACGATCATCTGCACTACACATTACAGTGAGCTGAAGGCCTATGCTTTCGAACGGCCCGGCGTAATGAACGCCAGCGTTGAGTTCGACGTCGATACCCTCAGCCCGACTTACCGTTTGTTACTTGGCGTTCCCGGCCGCAGCAATGCTTTCGAAATATCGGCAAAGCTCGGCCTGCCCAAAGCTATCATTGACGCGGCTAAGATGCAGGTCAGCAGTGAGAATAATCAAATTGACAAAATGATCGCCTCGCTGGAGAGTAACCGCAAAGCGGCAGAGAATGAAGAGGAAAAAGCACGCAGCTTGAAACAGGAGGCTGAACAAAAAGAAGCGGAACTGACGCGGAAATTAACTGAACTGGAGAACAGCAAAGAAGAGATCATCCGCCGGGCCCGCGAAAAAGCGCAGCGAACAATGCAGTCCGCCGTTCGAGAAGCCGAATCGATCATTGATGAACTGCGCCGTCTGCAGCGTCAGGGCGGGAATGTTAAAGAACATCAGCTGATCGATGCGAAAACACGGTTATCTCACGCGCTGGAAGCGATGAGACAACCCGAAAAAACGCAGCGAAACAAACCGTCCGGTAACGCGGCAGTTGTCGATTTTTCGCCCGGTGAGCACGTCCGGATCACCAGTTTCGGCCGCGACGGCTATATTGTCGAAAAGCTGAACAATCATGAATACCTTGTTCAGGCCGGTGTCATGAAACTGAACGTCCGGGCCGTCGATCTGAAAAAAATTAAGGAAGAACAGAAGATCCGCCCGGTTGTTAATGTCCGCACGTCCGGAGAGACGATTCATCCGGAGCTGGATCTGCGTGGCGAGCGTTACGAGGACGCCATGCGGAAAACGGAAAAATATCTGGATGAAGCGATTCTCGCCGGTTATCCGCGCGTCTCAATCATTCATGGGAAAGGAACCGGCACTTTACGTAAAGGTGTCGGCAAGCTGCTTGAACACAATCCGCGGGTGAAAAGCACACGCCTCGGCGGAGAAGGCGAAGGCGGCAGCGGCGTCACGATTGTTGAATTTAAATAAATTGTATCGCTAAGCAGACTAATGGCAACTCTGAATCTGTGATGGTATACTTTGCAAAGAAGGAACTATGAGTTAACCGAGGAGGTTCTTGCATATGGCAATCAGTCAGGCAACAAACGACACATTCGCAGATGAAACATCAAAGGGACTCGTGCTTACCGATTTTTGGGCCACATGGTGCGGCCCTTGCAAAATGATGGCGCCGGTTCTGGAAGAAGTGGATTCTGAATTAGCCGATAAACTAAAGATCGTTAAACTGGACGTCGATGAAAATCAAGCGACGGCCAGCAAATACGGTGTTATGAGCATTCCGACGATGTTTTTGTTCAAAGACGGCAAGATCGTCGATCGCATTGTCGGCTTTACGCCCAAGGAAGCGCTTGTTGATCGGATCAAGGAACATTTAGATTAATCCCGTTTTTGTGAAGTGCTAAGAGCCGCCTGAAAGGACGACTCTTTTTTTCTGCCGTCTACATGCCGATGGGAGAAGCGCGGGATTAATTGGTTTGAGTGCGGAAATAATCGGCCTGAGCGCAGGATTAATTGGTTAGAGCGCGGAATTAAGCACCGCGGGTTGGGGTATGGCCGCACTCCGGCGCACGTCTACCTCGAAAAGCCCATGTTTTCCATTCGTTTCGCTCCAAACTCTCGTTTGCCGCCATGCGCTTCCGCGAGTTGCATAATTACCGCATCTTGATGATAATAGAAGGGACGGACGACCGCCCTTGTGCGCGGCCGCCTGCTTTTTTCCCGGAGATGAGTAAAAATGAATCAGAAAATCAAAGAAAAACTCAGTCTGCTGCCGAAGCAGCCCGGCTGCTATCAAATGAAGAACAGCCGCGGTGAGATTATCTATATTGGCAAAGCAAAAAATCTGTTCAATCGTGTGCACTCTTATTTCAGCGGAGCCCATGATGCCAAAACCGAGCGGTTGGTTGCAGATATTGCCGACTTCGAATATATCGTTGTTTCTTCGGAAATTGAGGCGCTTTTACTTGAGATCAATCTGATCAAAAAACATGAGCCGCATTACAATATCATGCTGAAGGATGACAAGAGTTATCCGTATATTAAACTAACTACGGAGAAATATCCGCGGCTGCTGATCACGCGCAAGGTCAATCGCAAGACCGGCCGTTATTTCGGCCCGTATCCGAACGTCACCGCCGCCAGCGACACGAAACGCCTACTCGACCGGCTCTACCCACTGCGCAAATGCCGCACGCTGCCGCATCGGGTCTGCTTGTACTATCATATCGGCCAGTGTCTGGCGCCGTGCGTGTTCGACATCAATCCGGAGATTTACCGCAAGATGTCGGACGATATCATTCATTTTCTTAATGGCGGCTATCAAGACGTGAAAAAGCAGCTGAAAGAAAAAATGATGTGTGAGTCGAACAAGCTGAATTTTGAAAAGGCAAAAGAACTGCGCGATCTGATCCGTAATATCGAAACGGTGATGGAGAGGCAGAAAGTCATTTTCAACGACATGGACGACCGCGATGTTTTCGGCTATGCCTATGACAAAGGCTGGATGTGCGTTCAAGTCTTTTTTATGCGCCAAGGAAAACTGATTGAACGCAAAGCGTCGATGTTTCCATTCTATCAGGAACCGGAAGAAGACTTTCTGACGTTCATCGGCCAGTTTTATTCACATCGCAATACGATCAAACCGAAAGAAATACTGATTCCCAATCTCGTCGATCGCGAACTGGCCGAGCAAATGCTCGGCATTGGGGTCGTTCAACCGCAGCGCGGCCGTAAGAAGGACTTGGTCGATATGGCGATCAAAAACAGCCGGATCGCTTTGCGTGAGAAGTTTGAACTGATCGCACGCGACCAGCGGCGGACCACCGGCGCGATCGAGCAGCTCGGCGATGCACTTGATATGCCGTCGCCGCGGTACATTGAGACATTCGATAATTCCAATATTCAGGGAGCGGATCCCGTTTCGGCAATGGTTGTCTTTGAAGACGGGCGTCCGAAAAAGAGTGCCTACCGGAAATATCGGATTAAAACGGTGGCCGGTCCGGATGACTATGCTACGATGAAAGAGGTCGTGCGCCGCCGTTACGGTCGGCTGCTGAAGGAGGGCGCAGCGCTGCCCGATTTGATTCTGATCGATGGTGGGAAGGGGCAATTATCGGCGGCAATTGACGTGCTTGAGAACGAGTTTGGCCTATATATCCCGGTCTGCGGATTGGCTAAGGACGATAAGCACCGAACGGCGCAGCTGGTGGCGGGAAATCCTCCGACCGTCGTTCCACTGGCCCGCAATAGCCAGGCTTTTTATCTGCTGCAACGCATTCAGGATGAAGTACACCGTTTTGCCATTACATTTCACAGAAGCCTGCACCGCAAAGAAATGCTCCATTCGGTGCTCGACGATATACCTGGCATCGGTAAAAAGCGCAGAATGGAGCTGTTGCGCACGTTCGGTTCGATCCGCAAGATTCGCGAAGCGAGCAACGAGAAACTGCGGGAAGCCGGATTGCCGCAAAATGTGGCGGAAAATGTGAAGAAATATCTCGATGAAACAACTAAGTAACCTTGTCTCGATACAGACGTTCTGTTATAATTTGATAAAAATCTGCGTCGCGTTCGATGACTGCCAGCGGTAAACAGACTTTGCCGGTCGGAAATCTATTATATTTAACCCAAGCCCCGGCCGCTTCTAGCCCTCGCGTGAAGGGCGATTCCGGTACGTAAAAAAGGGAGCATTCGCTATTTATTACTGATGGCTGAAAGAAGGCATGCATATTGACTGTTACGGTGATGAAATTCGGAAGGGCATCAATCACGACGATGGCTCACCTACAAAAAGCGGCGGACCGGATTATTAGAGAAAAAGAAACAGGCACGAAACCGATCGTCGTTGTCTCGCCGATGGGCCGGACCGTGGAACGGCTCGCCTCACTGGCGCGCGACACATCCGCCCGGTCGTCTGCACGTGAAATGGATGCCCTGATATCGACCGGTGCCCAGGTTACCGCTGCCTTGTTGTCGCTGACTCTTAACGGGCATGGAGCCGAAGCGCTGTCCCTTAGCGGCCGACAAGCGGGCCTGCATACGGATATGGCGCATGGACAGTCAAGGATCACGTCAATCGATACATCGCAAATCCGGCCCCTACTGGACAGGGGAAAAATAGTTGTCGTAGCGGGAGGGCAAGGTGTCGCAGAAAACGGCGAAATCACACTGCTCGGTTGCGGCGGTTCCGCTATGACGGCGGTTGCGCTGTCCGCTGCTTTTGCCGCACGGCGCTGCGAAATTTACACGAGTGTTGCGGGCGTGTTCACGGCCGACCCGCGCTATGTGAAGAGTGCACGTAAGTTGAAAGAAATCGGTTATGATGAGATGCTGGAGATAGCTTATCTCGGTACCGGCATCCTTCATCCACGCGCTATTGAGTATGCGAAAGAAGAACGCATCGAACTTGTTGTCCGCTCCTCTTTTTCTGATGAAAAGGGAACCGTAATCAAGGAGGACGTATCGATGGAAAAGACGGAATCGGTCAAAGGGTTGGCCTTTGAAAAAAACGTAGCTAAAGTCACGTTACTCGGCTTACCAAATCATGTTGAGGCAGTTTCCCGAGTGTTCGATACGATCGCGGAACAGCAAATTAATATTGACGTGATCGTTCAAAATGTGCTCGACGAGGAACGGACAAGCCTTTCTTTTACGGTGGATCGCGATCTATTGGACAGTGTGCTGGATGTCCTGCGGAAACGAGAGGCCGATCTTGGTTTTCAACGGATCATCCACGAATCCGGGCTGGCCAAAGTATCGATTGTCGGCTCCGGCATGGCTTCCAATCCCGGTGTTGCCGCCGCGATGTTTCACGTGCTATCCGGCCAAAAAATCAAGGTGAAGATGATCAGTACATCGGAAATCAAGGTCTCGACGATTATCAATGAAGATCGGCTGTCCGACGCACTGAATGCACTTCACGAGGCATTCCACCTCTCCACTGAATCGATTGGGCTTTAAACCGGCGGGGTTGTGCATGGGAATGCATCAATGCCGGGCAAGAAGAGCTCTCTTGCCCGGCATTGATGCATTTTTGCGTTCTGCGCTTCTGTTTACCAGTTGTCACCTTCCGAGACAGGATCTTTGCTGTCCCATTTAACGGCGAACTTGACTTTTTTATCGCGCCCGGTTCGTATATCCGAGTAAGTTTCGGCCATGTAACCGTACATGTGCTGAATCTGCTGCGCCAGAAAACCGGCTTCCATAGTAAACAGAACGGTTCGTGGATGATCTTCGATTCGTGAGGCGACAAGCGGGGAATGCAAGTCGAATACTATTTGTTTGGGACCTTTAGCGACGCATTCCAGCGTACCCCATCCGGCCTGCTGGAAAAACAAGGGCAGCTGTTCCTCACTCTCCGCCGGATACAAGCGGGCAATCTTTCGTCCCGCCCAATAGAGGATGGATGCAGTCTCGTTGCCGAGCAGTTCGGGAATCAGAAAGTTACGGATTAATTCATAACCGAAAGCCGGCACAACGGCGTCTCCGAAATGTTCCGGCTGCGTGATGATTTCTTTTTTTCTCAATCTTCATCCCTCCTTCAGTGCCTATTATATCTTTTTTCCTCCGCCTGCACTATTGAAAACTCGCTTTATGTCATTTGTTAATCCGTTGACGCATAAAATGACGAGGGTTACAATGAGGGGTGTTGGGTTGTCGTCGTCGGCTGTTATATAATAGCAGCTGCCACCTATCGTCCATTTTTGCGGTACTTAATTATGTAAGGGCTAACATTTCGCTTTGGAGGGGGAAGGGATATGGCTGCACACGAATACGGCCAGCATCGCCTGCAT
>UQRJ01000028.1 GCA_900543345.1 uncultured Sporolactobacillus sp.
AGATGTCTTAGGGTCTCGTGGGCTCGGAGATGTGTATAAGAGACAGCAACCATACTTGTCGACATACCCGAAGCACATGCAAGCAAAATTCTAATCATTATCATCAGCCTCCTCGAGATTACCACTTTTTTTATTCATTATTGCCTGTATCTTTTGCTGCATTAACTTCCATGATACGATCATGAACTTTCATGAACGGCAAGTAGACAAGCGTCAGTATTGCAATAATCACGGCTTGCACAATCGGCGCCCGCCAATCTCCGCCCGTTGCCAGAAATGAATTAATAAACGGTGGCGTCGTCCAGGCGATCATCACTACGCAAGGTCTCATTAATCCCAAATAAGTGGCCGTATAAGCGAGCACGGACGAAATGGCCGGCGACAGAATAAACGGAATGATCATCGGGATATTAAATACAATCGGCAGTCCAAATATTACCGGTTCGTTAATATTAAAAATACCTGGAGCAGCAGAAAGTTTGGCGACATCCCGGGTTGCTCGATTTCTGCTAAATATGAAAATCGCAATCAGCAAAGCTAACGTTGCTCCCGATCCGCCCATAATTGAATAGATATTATGGAAAGAATAATTAATGATATTGGGAACATTGGCTCCTTCTGCAAACGCCTTCATATTCTCGTTCATATTGGCCAGCAAAACTGGATCCAGAAGCGGTCCAGAGATAACGGCTTGATGAATGCCCACAGAAAACATTAAATTACTGACGGCCACAATCAGCAAATAACCCGGTAAACTCGTGTTCACGGCTTTTAAGGGCTGTTGAATCAATTTCCCGATAAGTGATACAAAATCCATGTTGACATACACCTGAAGAATAAACGAAACAAATGAAAAGATACAGATTGAAAAAATAATCGGCATCATTACGCGAAACGAATTTGCTACAGCAGGGGGAACCCCATTTCCCAAATTGAATTGTAATCTTTTCGACTTAGAAAATTTCATGAAAAGTTCCGTGCCAAGTAAGCCGACAATGATTCCGGAAAACATTCCCTGCGTGCCGATTTGAGTATAGGCAATTGCACCGGATACCTTTACCATCTCTCCGGGATGAGCTACCGTTGCGACGTTTGCAATTAGCGGCAGCATAACAACAGAACAAGAAATCGCATTAATAACCGCAGCTATCGGGTTTTTAAAACGTTTATTTACAGCCAAATGATAGGCAATCGCGCCGGCGACAACAATCGACGACAGATTCATTGTCCCGTTGATAATTAAGTTTCCCCACGTTTGCCAGTCAGTTAATATTTGAGCCGGAATGACTTTCGACATGAAACCAGTCGGCAGAATAATGACATTATTAAATAGCACGGCTAAACCGGCAAGAATAAACAGCGGCATTATCGTTGCGAACGCGTCACGCAATGAGCGCAGATGAACCTGTGCACCAAGTCTTTGTGAAAAGAGAGTGAACTTCTTTAGGAAACCGCTTTCAAAATTCATGAATATCCCTCCTTGATTTTCCTTTCTCGCTCAATTAACGCAAATCTTCCCCATTTGTTAGGACGACCTTTTTTACCCACTCAAAACTTTTTTTCGGAATGCGTCTCAGGTCGCGCAAATGTTCATCGTCACGATTAACAAAGACAAAACCATACCGTTTCTTCATCTGTCCCTGCGAACTGACGATATCAATCGCCGCCCATGACAGGTAGCCCATACAATCGACGCCGTCTGCAAACACAGCTCGTTTCATCTGTTTAATATGTTCACGGTGATAGTCAATGCGGTAATCATCATCGATTCTTTGATTATTATTCAGCGCTTCATCGACGCCGATGCCGTTTTCAATTGGAAAGACAGGGAGATGATAACGATGATACATTTTCGCTAAAATAAGCCGAAAACCTTCCGGATCAATTTGCCAGTTCCATTCCGTCGTTCCAATCAGCGGATTATTAATTTTGCCATACTCGCTATATTGATAAACGGCGGCGTTCGGCGGAATTTTATTGGCACTGATGAGTCCGCTTGAATAATAGCTGAACGCCAGAAAATCGACCGTTCCGTTTTGCAGATCATCGGCATCTGTTTTTTCAAAATGCGGCATGCAACGATGTTTCCACAAATAATTCAGAACATAGAGCGGATATTTCCCCTCCGCGTACATTTCAAGAAAGAATTGATTATAAAAGGCATCGAAACGTTGCGCCATCAACTGATCTTTCGGCAGGGTTGTCGCCGGATAGCATAACTGATAGGCGATCATTCCGCCGATTTTCGCCTGCGACGATACGCGGTGCAAATAGTTCACGATGCGGGCGTGGGCAACTAAACAATTATGATTCACTTGATATAACGTCTTCTCGCTCTTCGGCAGATAACATCCGCCGATCGAACTGTCCCAGGCAAAAATATTCTGTTCATTAAATGTCAGCCAATAGTTTACCCGGCCTTTAAAATGATCAATCATCGCTTTCGCGTAACGAACAAAAGCATCGACAACATACCTCGAAGCAAATCCGTTGTACCGATGAGCAAGCCGCGCCGGCATATCGAAGTGATACAAACAAATCATCGGCTGAATTCCGCTGGCAATCAGCTGATTCACGAGCCGATCATAAAATTCCACGCCTTGCGGATTGATTGGCCCGTCTCCTTGCGGAAATACTCGTGACCAAGAAATTGAAAACCGGTAACAATTAAAGTGCATTTGCGTCATTAAGCGAATATCCTCATCGTAACGATGATAGCCGTCAATGGCGACCTCCCAGTCCGAAGCTTTTCCCCTGACACAGAGACTGGGATCATCATAAACGGATCGCCCCTTCCCTCCTTCAGAAACAGCTCCTTCAGTCTGCATCGACGAGACTGAAGTGCCCCACAGAAAATTTTTCGCTAATTGATCCACACTGGCACCTCCTCCGTATCTATATTGTAAACGCATTTAATTTAAATGTAAATACATTTAAATTAAATATAAATACATTCTTGCGAATATCTATTTAGTAAATGGAGTGATCGTTGATCCGCCGAAAATACGGCTTGGCGAAAATTAGAAAACAGAAAAACAGGCCCCCTAATCGGTGCCTAATTATTAGGTGAGTGGACAGCCCTTTATGTTGCCGATTCCCGGCAGTGTTTCCGATCTAACCCTGCCCAAGAAACTTCAGCACAGATGGATCTCTGAAAAGATAATGCCAATGATCTTAATTTTCTAAGGACAGGCGCTGATCTTTACTCAACATCCGGATTTTATCGCTGCCGCCAGCAACGTACATTCGGCCGATGTTAAGTGGTAACGAAATGGTTGCAACGATTAAAGAAACACGCTCCCTGTCTATGCAAACAAAACCGGGCAGATCATTTGGACCCGCCCGGTTTGTTTTATTTATGCGCGGATGATTGCCGATCGGGGATGGGTGCGATGAAAACACGCTTCTTTTTGGGGAAAAAGCCGTGGGTGAGATAGCGAAACAAATAATAACCGCTGCGGATACAGATGAAATAGTAGAGATTCACGCAGCGCTTCATGAATGCGGCAATCGGGCCGCTGAGATGAAGCCCCATCAGATTGGCAACGGCGTATTTTGATCCGATCGAAACGACGATGCCATGATAATGCCCGTGGAAAGCGACTTTTTGACCACCGTCAATGGAAGCGATGATATTCTGTGCGGCGGTGCCGGCCGTTTGTTCGGCGGCTTCAACAATCTGGGGCGTCGGTTTCCCACAACGTTCAAACCAGGAACAATCCCCCGCCACATAGACATGATCCAATCCGACCGCCTGCATATATTGATTGACTTTCAGTCGTCCATGCGGGCCATTGGTCATGCCAAAGTCACGTGACAAAGCGTTGGCCTGAATGCCGGCCGTCCAAATTAACGTCGCAGTCGGCAGCGACTGGCCGGAGCGGAAGACGACACGATCGGCGTCAATTTCCGTGATTGCCGTGCTTTTCATGATTTTAACGCCATGGTCGAGCAGATAGTTTTCCGCCTTCGCCGCACTTTTCCGGTCGAACAGATTCAGAATAGTCGGAAGTGCTTCAACCAGTACAAAGGTGATTTCGTTTTTGTCCAGTTCCGTCACCTTCAGACGATTTTTTAGGTCGAGCAGTTCACCGATCATTTCGACACCGGTAAAACCTGATCCGCAGATGGTAAAAGTCAGCAACGTCCGACGCAGTCGCGCGTCGCTGACGGTCATCGCCCGGCGGATCGTCCGATCGATATGGTTTCTGAGTTTCACGGCATCTTCCAGTGACCAGAGGGTAAATCCATGTTCCTTGACGCCCGGAACGCCGATATCGTTCGGCTCGCCGCCTAGAGATAAAATCAGTTCATCGTAGGGATAACTTCCTTCTTCGGTGACCACCGTCTTCCGATCAAAATCGATTCGTTTGACGATGGCGGTCACACAAGCGACTTTTTCACGAAAAAGCCGGTGCAGATCCAGCTGAACGGCTTCCGGTTCGGCTCGATGTGCCGCCACTTCATGGATGGCCGTCAACATCGTTTGAAACGGATGACGATCAATCAGCGTGATCGAAACGGCATTCGTATGTTTATATGCCCGGGCAAGCTTTTTTGCGGCATGAACACCGGCATATCCCGCTCCGACAATGACAATGTGCTGCTTATTCATACTTCTCCGACCTCCAGTGATGAATAAAAAAGTTTGTGAAATTTTTATCAAAATTATTAGTTACATTGTAGCACAGTTTTAATTATTGTTAAATATTTCACAAACTATTTTTTAAAAAATCCCGGAGGTGAAGAATCACCCTGCCGGGATCTTAATGCTATTCTATTCTTGCTCCGCTTTTCCCGCTTGCCGATAGTCTTTAACCACCTCCCGGGCGATCGGATCATCCGCTGCCAAGCCGCTGATCGCTCCGAGAACATCGACAACTGAAGATATTTTCAGCCGACGCTGCAGCTCAACGGCTTCTTGGTCTGTCGGTACATCAAACCGCAGCGCCGCCGCCATCGCTTTAGCCAGGTAATGAAAGGGAAGTCCTCTTTTTTCCGCTTCCTTTGCCGGTTTAACCAATCGATCGTTCGGGCCCAGCTTACGAATCGGCGAACGTCCGACCCGGGTCACATCGTCATTCAGCTTTGGATTCTGAAATCGGCGGAGAATCCTTGCCATATATTTTTTATGAGCCGCGGCATCCAGTTTGTAACGATCCATCAGATAAGCAGCAGTCTCTTCTACGATGCCTTTGACATCCCGATAAATCTGCGGATCCTGCAATGCCTGGTGAATTTTTTTCTTGCCCGCCAGATAACCGAGATAGGCGGTTGCCGCGTGCCCTGTATTAACTGTGAATAGTTTACGTTCAATATAAGGCGCAAGATCGGGAACAATTTGCATTCCTTTTACCGGCGGAACCGAACCCGACGCTTCGACAATCCATTCGAAATAATCTTCAACCAGGACGTCAAGCAGCTCTTCATTATGTTGCAACGGTACAATGCGGTCGACCGCCGCATTGAGAAAGGCGACTCGTTCGTTCAGTTTCTGCGCCGTTTCCGCATCGACCGCCTGTAATACTTCGTCTTTTAATTGATCCGTAGCGTTAATCTGATTTTCGCAGGCGATCACGTAAATTTTATCGTCGCGACGTTGCAGACGCTCCGTCAACGCACGAGCGATCAACGGGGCAATCAGCGGCAGCACCTTTGGGCCGATAGCCGTTGTAATAAATTGGGCATCAGCGATCGCTGCAACGACCTGTTCGGGATGCGTCTGATTATTAATTCCGGAAAAATTTTTAATTTCGCTGTCCTGCGACGGTTCCGACGCCGTCCGAACGTGATAGCTGTCTTGACGATTTAGCGCATCGATCACCGATTGCGCGATATCGACAAAAGTTACATGATATCCCGACTCGGAAAAGAGTGCGCCAATGAATCCTCTGCCGATATTTCCGGCTCCAAAGTGAACAACCTTTTTCATCATCAATCATTCCTTTATTAATTTTTCACGCAATAATCGGTAAAAAATATCCGCCAATTTCTTGCGGATGAGTTTGTCATTAGCCGAAGCAAAAACCAGCAAACTCTCCTGGTCTTCAACTAGTGACGAGGAAATCATACTGATGACTTCCTGACGGGCGATATCCAGCGGTTCAGGAGCCAGCAAAATGAGAAAGTTGCTGACATCCACCGGCTTACCGTCCATTCCCCTCAATCCAAAATGATGATTTGCATGACCGATCAAGAAAGCAATCTTCTTGATTGAACCATCGCGGCAATGAAAAAGGGCCATGTTTGTATTGGGAATCCCCAGGCCGGCCATTTTTTCACGGGCCAGCAATCGTTGATAGACGGATTCCGGATTGTCCGCCAACTGCCGCTGAGCGGCCTGCTCGGCCATGGTTCGGATGACTTGTTCTTTATTTTTGGCATGATTAACCGGTACCACCGCGAAAGTGGCTAGAATTTCCCGGATACCCGCCTGTACCCGATCCAAGTCTTCCATTAATCGTGACAGCGATCTACCCTTGGCCGATCGTGGGCGATACAGTCGATCGGGCGGTACGAATGCCTGGGGTACCGACTTTTTCCGATCAATCAATTTGCCGACAATGGCACGAATTTCCGCGATATTTTCTTTTGTCAGTAGCGGATTGACCACCACACACGGCAGCGGTTGCTTCGGTAAATGGACGGTGGCCAACATTAGATCGAACTTTCCGGCATCCAGTTTCTCCATGTTACCGATGGATGTGACTGTCACGGAAGACAATTCCGGCATTTCTTTCCGCAACCGCATCGCCAGCATTTTCGAAGCACCAATGCCGGTCGGACAGACGACTAAAGCCCGCAGCTTGATCTTTTGCCGTCTTTGTTCCAGTGCGGAGCCAAAGTGCAGCACCACGTAAGCAACCTCGTCTTCGGGGAAGCGGATCCCAGTAAACACTTGTCGCAAGCAATCGGCGGTAATGGCAAATAAAGCGGGAAACTGCTCCTCAACTTGTTTAGTCAACGGATTGGCCGACGGAATCGCCTTGCGGATGCGAAACAATGAGGGTTCCAAATGGGCCATCAATCCCTGGAACAGTGAAAAATCACCGGTCAGATCCACGTGTATTTGATTGGATAGCCGTTGAATCAGCTTTTTTACATCTTTTCCGGTAATCGGCCGGTCGTAATAAACCGACTCGGCATGCTGCAAACGAGATCCTTTGAGAATATCTGCCAGAAAATATTTCTCCCGCTCCGGCAGGACAATCGACAAACGGCGAGTGAATACACCGGCAATTTTTTCAATAAACGGATGGGCTTCTTCATTCGTTCGCCAGGCGTGACTCCCACCGTCCGCCGCTGTCAACGCAAAGCCTTGTTCAAACCGCTGCAGGGCAATGCCGACATGCACCATGAATCCGACATAATCACTGTCGGCCAGTTCCGCATCCAACAGGGTAATGTTTTCCTTGATCGCCCGATCGATTTCAATCAGATAGATTGGTTTAAAATAATGCAGCAGCAAATGATTCTGCAAATTATCGGGATGCGACAGACTGAACATCGCTTCGATCAATTCCTCATTAAAATAACAAAGGAAAAAATTTCCGAGTGCCTTTCGCTTGGCCCGCTCATAACCGGACAGACTCATGCCGACGCCGCGTTTTCTCCGGAGATCGACGTTAAAATCCTTCAGCCAGTCAGCCAGATCAGCCAGATAGGACTGAACCGTCGTGGTGGATACGCCTAAATCCATGGAAAGCACACCGGCTTTCAACGGTTCGCGCGCCTGCAGCAATTGCAATAGCAGCAGCAATTTCCGTTCTTTCGTCGACAAGTCCAGCGGTTTGCTTTGCGACAACACCTGAGCAAGCTTAAACACGGCTTCATCCGATCCGACAATTTCTAAACGATGATCCGCTTGCTGCACGAGTTTTAAGTGAAAATCGGTTAATATTTTTTCAACATTTTTTAAATCACGATGAATCGTCCGGACACTAACCTGCAGATAGGTGGCGATAGACAAGGAGGTATGTCTGCCCCCCGTCTTGATCAGCAGTTCAATAATGGTTTTTTCTCTGCTTGTGATAAACATTCAACCACCTGCTTTCTTCCATCCGCTCACCGGATCGCTCATTCTTTTTGTTTCAAGGTATCGTCGATGATTTGCAGCAGTTCGTCCGCAGACTGCGCTTGAACCATTTTTCGGACATTGTCTATCTCGGCGCAAGCAACAGCGATCTTCGATAGAATGGCCAGATGTCCATTGTTTTTACCGGCAATACCGAAGACGAGCCGAACCGTGTTGCCGTTAAAATCAACGCCGCCGGGAATCTGCACGATAACGATGCCGGATTTAATCACTTCCTTTTTCATCTGTTCTGTCCCGTGCGGAATCGCAATTTCGTTGCCCATATACGTAGACATATCTTTTTCACGTTCAATCATGCCGGCGACGTAGGATGGTTTGACATATCCGCCATCGACAAGCGCTTTACCGGCAAAGCGAATGACTTCGTCACGGTCGTTAAATGATCGATTCAGAAAAATATTTTCCTTTTTCAATACCTTTTCATCGGCGAAGGGATTGTCATCCGGCGTCTTCGCTGTTCCCGGCGCCACCGTCGTGCCGGATTGCAACCGGTCGATCAGTTTGTCGTACTCCGGATTGCTTAAAAAGTTATCGACCGATACGTGATAGGCCTGCGGTGCACGATCACGGGCGCGCGGCGTGAGTTCGGATTGAGTCACAACAATCTGCGCATCCTGAGGAATCGAACTGATCGCCGTATTCGTGACGTTAATGTCTAAACCGGCCGCTTTGACTTTTTTCCGCAATAGCGAGGCGCCCATTGCACTGGAACCCATTCCGGCATCGCAGGCAAAGACGATTTTTTTCACCTTATCCGGATTCAGCGGTTGCGAACCGGTCAGGATGCCGGAAACACTGCTTTTTTTACCTTTCAGTTGTTCCATTTTCCGTGTCGCTTTTTCCAGATCTTCATCCGTACTCTTATCCCTTTTCAGGATAACGAAAGCGATCAGGAACGACACAGTCATCGAAATGAGGACATCGAGCATATTGGCTAAAAAAGTCCCTACGGACGGCGGTGTCGCCAGAATCACGGCAAAAATGCTACCGGGAGAGGCCGGTCCGACCAGGCCGCCTTTTAATGTCGTTAACGTGAATACCCCGCTCATGCCGCCGCAGATGACCGCGAGGAAAAGGGCCGGTTTCATCAGGACGTAAGGGAAGTAGATTTCGTGAATACCGCCAAGAAAATGAATGATTGCCGCACCCGGAGCGGATTTCTTCGCATTCCCTTTGCCAAAGAAGCAATAAGCCAGCAGGACGCCCATCCCCGGTCCCGGATTCGCTTCAAGGAGAAACAGGACTGATTTGCCGACCTGCCGGGCTTGCTCGGTACCGATCGGCGTTAGAATGCCGTGATTAATCGCATTGTTCAGAAACAGGATTTTACCCGGCTCAATAAACAGGCTGGCAAGCGGCAGTATGCCGGTTTTGACAAGCCAATCGACTCCTCCCGCCAAAGCGACACTTAATGCATCGACGGCCGGGCCAATACCCAAAAAGGCGATAATGGCCAATATTGCGCCGAGAATACCGGCAGAGAAATTATCGACGAGCATTTCAAACCCGGTCTTTATTTTTCCTTCGACTAATTTATCGAAGCGCTTGATCAGATAACCGCCGAGCGGTCCCATAATCATCGCGCCCAGAAACATCGGAATATCCGTGCCGATAATAATGCCGGCCGTGGCAATCGCTCCGACAACGCCGCCCCGATGATCGTCGACCAGCTTGCCGCCGGTATAGCCGATCAAAATCGGCAGCAGGAATTTAATGGTTGGATCGACCAACTTATTCAGCGTGGCATTCGGCCACCAGCCGGTGGGAATAAATAGCGCCGTTATCAAACCCCAGGCAATAAAAGCACCGATATTCGGTAAAATCATCGAGCTTAAAAAATTACCGAATTTTTGAATTCTTACCTTTATTCCGCTACTTTCGGACATTTTTTTTGACCCCCTCGTCATCTATCATTCCGGTTGCAGCGCATCACCGGTCTTTGTTTTGCATTTTTATTATAGGCAGCGCTTTCATTGCCAATCAATACAAACAAAAGTTAACTTTGCCGACACATTTATGACAAGACTTTGCCAAGAAGGCCAGCGGTACAGATTACTTCGCTAAACGAGGCGGATGAAATCATCATCAATCAAGGCGTGGAAATGAATGATGAGCTCTTCAAATAGATTATTCACCAATCGGCGGATTTAAAAACTCATTTGCTCCGTATGAAAGGCAAATGGTAGGCCGTGGCACGTATTCCGATCGGTATCGGCGGGCAAGCGCGCCGAAACAACGATCCGATAAAGTGCGGCTGAATCGTCATGAAGTAAAACTGGAGGCAATTGTGAATTAAAGCGGAAGACAATTCGGGAATAAAAAACTGATTTGAGAAGCAATGTAAAAATAACGATGGTGCCGCTTAGATCGATTCGGCAGAAGGACAAAGTAACTGGAACATCTACAGAGGGATAAACCGTCGCACACGGCGGGATACCGGCAACTGCAGAGTAGCTGATTGGGACGCTGCTTGCGCATAACGGGGTACCGGCCGATCGATCGGGATATGAAACACAATCGTTGATTTTTTTATAGCCCATTCTTAAATCTGCTTACTTCAGCAAAGCGGCATTTTTTCCATCAAAAAACCGAAGGGAATCAACCTTCGGCAGTCCAATTTAGTTATTCCGTTCTAATGCAACTGATCAACCTCACACGTCATACGTTACATTAATAAATTTCAAATTTACATAGTCGTCGATACCGTGACGGCCATTTTCACGGCCCATGCCCGAATGCTTGACGCCGCCGAACGGGGCCTGCGTGTAGGCAACCTTCGGACTGTTGGCGGCGACCATGCCGTACTGCAACTGACGGCTGACTTTGGCGATTCGTTTTAAGTCGGTCGTGTAGAAATAGCTGGCCAGGCCGTACACCGTATCGTTCGCCAGCTCGATTGCCTCCTCGGTTGTGCTGAATGCAACGATCGGCACAACCGGCCCGAATGTTTCTTCATAAAAGATAGCCATCTGACGGGTTACGCCGCTGAGGACTGTCGGCGCATAGAATGTACCCTGCGCATAATCGCCGTCCGTCAGCCGCTTGCCGCCGGTTTCAATTTTAGCGCCCTTAGTTGTGGCATCGGCAATCTGCCGGTCGATCTTACCGATTGCACGTTCCTCAATCAGCGGCCCGATATCGACTCCTTCGCGCAGACCGTTGCCGACTTTCAGCTTTCTCACTGCCGCAACCAGCTTCGCCGTGAACTCACCAAGAATCGAGCGCTGGACGAAAATACGGTTTGGCGCCGTGCACACTTGGCCGTTATTACGGAATTTGGCAGCAATCAAACCGGCGATCGCCTTGTCGATCGCCGCATCCTCAAAGACAATGAACGGTGCGTGACCGCCGAGTTCCAACGACACTTTTTTTACCGTGTCGGCCGATTGCTTGAACAACAGTTTGCCGACCGCCGTCGAGCCGGTAAAGGTCAGCTTGCGCACCGTATTGCTCTCGGTCAGCACGCCGCCGACGGTTTTGGCGTCGCCTAATACAAGATTGAATACACCCGCCGGTAAGCCTGCCTTGGCAAAAATGTCGACCAATGCCGTCGCCGACAGCGGCGTCTGCGAAGACGGCTTCAGCACAACGGTATTGCCCGCGGCGATCGCCGGCGATACTTTGCGTGTAATCATCGACGAAGGAAAATTCCACGGCGTGATCGCGCCGACAACGCCGACCGGCTCACGCTGGACAAGGAACAGGTGGCCTTTCGGTCCGGGAATCGTTTCGCCGTAAATGCGGCGAAGCTCCTCGGCATACCAGCGAACGCTCTCGGCACCGGCCAGCACCTCACCCTTAGCCTGGGCGAGCGGCTTCCCCTGTTCCGCCGTCATAATCGCCGCCAGCCAATCGGCATGCTCAATAATACCGTCGGCTGCCCTGCGAAGAATCGCAGCCCGCTCTTCCGGTTCCGTCTCCGCCCATGCCGGAAAAGCTTTGCTCGCCGCTTCAATAGCCTTTTTCGTATCGGCCGCTCCGCCGTAGGCAATGCTTGCCACCGATTCACCCGTGGCCGGATTGATCACATCGCGCGTTTCACCGCTCTCGGCATCGACCCATTTTCCGCCGATAAAAAGTTTTGTCGGTGCGTTCTTCACAGCTCCTTCTGCTACAACCATTATGATCACACTCCACTATTGGATTTGATTGAAAGGCGGGTAATAAAGATAGTCTTCTATTGTTAGAATACTCGATCTGTATATCGCTTTCCATTATTGTGCTTAACTGTCGGCCGCTCTGCCATATCTCGGGTAGGTCGGCACAGTAAATGCAAAGCAGTGGGCACACTTACATGAGTTCTATGCTCAACCCATTTAATTCCGCGCTCAGCCCGTTTAATTCCGCGCTCAACCCGTTTAATTCCGCGCTCAACTCGTTTAATCCCGCGCTCAACTCGTTTAATCCCGCGCTCAGCCCGTTTAATTCCGCGCTCAACCCATTTAATCCCGCGCTCAACTCGTTTAATCCCGCGCTCAGCCCGTTTAATCCCGCGCTCAACTCATTTAATTCCGCGCTCAACTCGTTTAATCCCGTCGGTATGCTAAACCGATGTCCCAAAGAACAAACTAGAATGCGGCTATTATTCAAAAATCGTCCGGAATTTGGAGTAAACCCGCACATAGTAAAACAAACGCATCGCCGCCCGTTCGGACGATCAGTGCGTTTGTCTCAGTTCTTTTTCATTGACCAAGTGAATCAGCGGTTCGCCGCGGGAGAAACGACGGACATTTTCAATCGTTACATCGGCGACGCGGGCGACGCTCTCTTGCGTCGTACCGCCGATATGCGGCGTTGTGATCAGATTATCAAGATCCGGCGGCGGGGACGCCGGCGGTTCGTTTTCGAATACGTCGAGCGCCGCACCGGCAATTTTTTTCTGATTCAGCGCATCGTAGAGCGCTGCTTCGTCGATCAACGCCCCGCGGGAAACATTAATCAGAAACGCCGACGATTTCATCTTGTCCAAGGCCGCGGCATTGATCAAATGATAATTTGTTTTCTTCAGCGACGTACTGATAAAAACATAATCGGACCGCTTCAGCAACTCATCAAGATCGACAAAAGCAGTATCCAGTCGCTTCGCCGCCGCTTCATCACGATAAACGCCGTAAGCCAGCCGCTTCATCGCAAACGCGGCGGTCATCCGCGCAATTTTCTGGCCGATTGTGCCAAAACCGATGATGCCGACCGTTTTTCCAAAGCACTCGTAACCACTCGTGTGCAGCCACAGCCCTGCTTTAGTCTTCCGATCGAGCTCGGGAATTAATCTTGAGGCAGAAATCATCAGACCGACGGCCAGTTCGGCAACTGATTGAGCGTTTTCGCCCGGCGCGTTGCTGACGAAGATACCCTTCTCCGTTGCATAGTCGATATCGATATTATCAAGCCCTGTGCCGGTTTTTAAAATATATTTCAACTGCGGCGCCATATCGATCACATCGCGGTCGGCCGGCGAGACAGCGGTAATATACACATCGGCATTGCCGATCGCGCGGATGATCGTTTGTTTATTCTGTGCCTGATCGTACATCAGGCAGTTCACCGTAACACCGATTTCCTCGAGACGGTGAACCATTGTTTGATAGATCGGAAAATACGATTTTCCAACACAGAAAAGAACATTCATGCTGCGTCATCCTCCTTTCGACCGCCGGCAGCCGGTTTGATAGCCAAATTATATACCAATCCGACACGCTGCGTCACGAGGAACGAATATGACGTTTTTTTGACAGCGATCTCGTCGTTCCATCGTAAGGATAAGTGGCATTTCAGTGCAGGGCGAGCGCCATTCGCACAATTTTCAGGCAATAACCGGCGAATCGACAACAAAGGTCCGGATGACATCAAAACCTTGGGATCGGTAAAAACACGCTCTAATAGCATTGCTGGCTTCGACATCGACGATCAGCCGGCCGGCTCCCCGAATCTCTACCAGTACGGCCGCCAAGTCCCTGCCTTTGCGCTTGCGGAAGCACATAGATGGCGGTCCATTCTGCATCCGGCTTTTCCTGCGCGGCATTGGCAAAGCCAACTATCTCGCCGTCCCGTTCGGCAACGAGGAAAAGCATGTCGGCAATGCGGGGGCCAGACTGCGATTGCTGTAGGCCGCCGATAGAAAACGATCCTGCGCGGTTTCGGGAAGCAGATTTTTATACGTGGCGTGCCAGGTAACGCAAGCCACTTCGCGGATTGCCGTTGCGTCATCCGCCGCCGCTTTACGAATGATCGCTTCGATTAGAATCACTCCCCTTGCACTTATAGGGAAAAGTTCTCCGTGAAAAAAGCCTCACCTTCTCAAGGTTTCACGGCAGCAAATGTCAATGAGGCTGTTTTCATCAGCACCGGTTTATCATGCCGGAGGATGTGAAATTCAAGCGGTTTGACGGCAACAGTCTTTTCTTCCCAGCCGGTAAAAATTTTTTTCAACAATCGGCACGCCCGTTCAGCCGACAGGCGGATTTCCACCATCGGCGTGAGTGCCCGACCGGTCTGCGTATCGATTTCCTCAACATCGGTATTAAGAATCAAGCAAACGGCACCGGCGCTTTTCGTACCGGTTTTTATGCGGCGCAGGACTTCCTCCAATCGTTGCTCCGAGGCAATATGCTCAAGGCTAGATACGGCAACGATATAGTCATAACTACTCGGCGCAATCGGAAAGTCCGCAATATCCGTCCGGTAAGCGCGCAGCAGCGTCGCCACGCCGAACGCCCGACTATTCTGTTGTAATTTTTCAATTGCCGATGCAAGCAGGTCGACGCAGACCACTTCGCTTCGCGGATTTTTAAACGTCTGGGCAATCGGAATACTGTTGCGGCCGACACCGCAGCCCAGATCGAGCACCCGCAGCGGCTCACGATCAATGAATCGATGCTGCAGCGCCATCACCGTAAGGGCCGGTTTATGCAGCCAGGAACCTTCTTCAAATAAATGGTGGTGACCATAGTAGTGATCATGATAAGCTTTTTCCGACGCACGAATCTGTGCCAACCGGTTCATCATTTGTGAGATCCTCCCGAATCGTTTTGCTCCGCGCAGTGCACTTCAGTGTTCAGTTGTTTCTTTATTATAACACGAGCAAAACAGCATGAACCGGCCGACAGCAAGTAACGGTATATATCCGGCCGGGCCAGGTTTTATTCGCAAAGAGAAATAGTTATCATTGGAATAATACAGACGATTTTTAAAGCAATCGAGCCATCGCGGTTAAACCAGCGCATTGCTCCCATTTTTTACAGAAGCCAGTTCAGCAGCGTGCAACAACCGGCCACAACGCCGGTCAGCACGATCGCCGGCACGTCGAGCCATCGTGCGAAGCGATGGAATGTCGGAGCGGCAATGGCCGGATCGAACGGCACAACGCGGAAAAAAGGAGCGGCCGTCATCTGTCGGAACACACTTTTCAGCCAAACATCGATAAATAGGATAAACAGTCCGTAAACAATCCATTTCAACCAAACCGGAAGCACAACCAGTGCGAGACAGGTGATGCTAATCAATCCGAAATAAGCGGAACGATACGTATGATTGCGGCAAAAGGTTTTCAGCAACAGTTCCAGCAGGCCGTTAATCGGGCCGGGTGCTAGGAATAGCCGACCGGAATGACGGAAGAAGAACAACGGCCTTGCTCTCACTGCCACCGGTTTTTCAATCCCTGTGGACAAACGCAGAATCAAGCGGATCCATTTGCGATGCGCCTCGGATTCAATTTCCATCTCCCGCCGCCAGCAGCATGTTTTCGGCAGCCGCGCCTCATTTAAAATAATCAATGCCGCCAGGCCGATCATGCCGCAAATGGACCACAGCATCCGGTTTTGTATAAACAGTAGCAGACTGGCCGCCAAAAACAGCAGCAGGCCGAATAAGCGACGCAAAAGCGGTCCGTCAACGTATTTGCGCATCGTCCGCGCCGCCAGATTGTACGTGCAGACGATCAGAAAAAGCGCGGCCAGATCGGCCGACGAAAAACGATAGACTACGCTTAACAGCGGCGCGGCCAGAACAAGAACCAACGTGTCGACAAGAAGCATGTGCAACAGCGACGTCAGCCAGCCCCATTGCTTGAGACGGTACAACAAATTCTGCCGCTGCAATAAAAAAATCAAATCGGCGTCCTGCTGCCACGTCCGGATGTTGCCGCCCGCAGTCAGTATTAGAATCAACGTCAGTGTCAGCCAAACCGGTATGTATCCATTCCAATAAACGGAGATCTGGCGCCAGTAGTCGACATATAGAAACGGCGCGATCGCCAGCGCCAGCAGCAGATAAAGCAGGATCGTCCAATCAATCACGGAACGGACGACACCCCATTGATAGCCTAACTCACGGCAAAAGCGACGTCGGAACAACTTAGTCGCGGACATCGGCTTCACCTGCCGTCAGAAGATCGAAACAATCGAGCAGCGATCCGCCGCTCAGGCCGCTCTGCCTGCGGATCTCATCCAGCGTTCCCTGAAAAATAAGCCGGCCGCCAGCGATCAGCACGAAACGGTCACAGATTCTTTCCGCCGTATCTAGCACATGGGTTGACATCAGTATCCCCGCCCCCCGCGCCTTTTCACGCTGCAACCATTCCAGCAGCACCTTCATGGCCCGCGGATCCAGTCCCATAAACGGTTCATCGATAAGGTAACAATCGGCCTGTTTTAGCAGCGCCAGAATAATCATCACTTTCTGCTGCATCCCTTTAGAAAAACTCTCCGGATAACGATGCAGCGCACCAGACAATCGGAACCGTTCCAGCAGTCGTGACGCCCGCTTAGCAAACGCCCGTTCATCAACGTCAAGCGTGGATTGCAAAAAGCGAATATGCTCTTGCAACGTCAGCCGCTCATAAACAACCGGCCGTTCAGGAATGTAGGCCTGTCTCTTATACACATCTCCGAGCCCACGAGACCCTAAGACATCTC
>UQRJ01000029.1 GCA_900543345.1 uncultured Sporolactobacillus sp.
ACACAAGGCTATTCGTCGGCAGCGTCAGATGTGTATAAGAGACAGATGATATACATATCGATGAAAAGATGCTGATCTTCGTCATAGCGGACGATGACGCCGCGGCCGGAATTATCTTTTTTCAGTAATTCGTCAAAGCCGTCCTTCAATTGATTTTTTGAGGCCATACCGACGACGCCGTCGACTTCCAGTGCCGCACCCCCAATAATTTTGGCCACGACATCCGCCGCAACATCGATCTGTCCGTAGGCATTGGTGATTGTAATAGACATTTTTTCCCTCCTCAGACGAGCAAATTGAAAAACCGGCAACAGCTTCTTCTGAATACTTTGATCTATTACCGTTATTCTACACTAGCAAGCATCGATTGGGAAGTCGGGCGGACGATTCATGTTGCTCGGCACCGACTCACATGTTATGATTAAAGTATTGCGTGATTATAGATTCAAGCGGGAGGTATGAAAATGGGACGTCGCTGCTTTGTCACAGGAAAAACAACGAAGTTCGGCCAGAATCGTTCATTTGCTGAAAATAAATCGAAACGAACCTTTAAAGCCAATCTTCAGAAAGTCCGTATCCTCGTCGACGGTAAACCGAAACGGGTATATGTGTCGACAAAAGCACTAAAAGCCGGAAAAGTCAAACGTGCCTGAGCATTCGGACATGCGGCGAAGAAAAAAGAAGCAGCAGGGATCATGCCGCTCCTTTTTTCTTCGCCTTTTTTGCTTGTTGACGCTGTAATCACATTTTGTTTCTTCGCATGTGTTATTACCCTTTTCGAAAACCGAGGAGGGCTCTCACTATGCTGCCAAGAAATTTAGGGAGTTTAATCGTATAGAACTTCATTGTCATGCGCCTCCTTGTCTTATAGCCGTTAACCGCCGCCTGTTCTTCTCAATCATATGCGCCGCCTGCGGACTCTATGCCCGGCCCTCGCTCGTTTCAATCGCGGCAACGCATCAGCAGCAGATAGCCGGTGGAAAATGAAACGGAACCGTCACCGTCGCTAACCTCATTGCTAACGCACAGACTGGAGCCGACAGGCAGTTCGGCGTCGGCTAGTGGGTATTTGACACCTCTTAAGGTCAGTCCGGTCACCCGCTCGGAAAGCGATAAGAACGACAGATAGGGGTAGTCGGAATCCTTTCGTATATGGTATATGCCCGGAGTCAGTAAAGTGATACAATTCGCCTGATCGACGATCGAGCATTCGACGCCGCAGCGAACCGCCTTCAGCAGTAGCTGAACCGCCGCCAGTTCATGGTCGATCCGGCCGCCTGTTGCGCCGAAAATCAACAGCTTTTCCGGCCGCTTCTTTAATGCGAGATCCAAGGCAATTTCCAGATCTGTACGGTCTTTCTCGGGAGGGTAACGATGCAGACGGATACCGCTGTCCAGCACCGCCGCTTTTTCTTTGTCACTCAGTGAATCAAAATCGCCGACTGCCCAAGACGGCCTGATATGTTGCCGAAGTAAAACATAAGTTCCCCGGTCTGCGCCGATCCATTTGAATTGTCCATAACGCGATTGATCCAGCTGGGGAATCCGCTCTTCAGGTCCCCCGGCAACAATGGCAAGCTTCATAATGATGTCCTCTTTTCGTTCACTCAGCCGCAATCAGTATCGTTTTTTTCTCGCGGCAATCTCCTGGTAAAACAGTCGATACCGTTTGTAGCGATCCGGATCAATTTCACCTGTTTTAACCGCCGCGCGAACGGCACAATCCGGCTCCGTCCGATGTGAACAGCCGCGAAACCGGCAGCTCAGGCGAAAAGAAGCGAATTCCGGAAAGTAACGGTCGAGATCGGCAGCTTCGATATTGCGAAATTCCAGGGAACTGAATCCAGGCGTATCGGCGATCATCCCACCGCCGGCCGAGAGCAGCTCGACGTGACGCGTCGTATGCTTTCCCCGTCCGAGCGACCGGGAAATCGCCTGCGTCCGGATATGGGCGTCCGGGTTCAATCGGTTAATTAACGACGATTTCCCCACACCGGACTGTCCGGCAACGACGGTAATTTTCCCAGGCAAAATGCCTTGCAAGCGATCGATCCCCATTCCCTTCAATCCGGAAGTTAAAAAAACAGGATAGCCGATTTTCCGATAGGGTTCCACCCGCCGAACGATCGAGCGGATTCCGTCTTCATCGAGTAGATCTAATTTAGTGAGGCAAATGACAGAACGGATCGAAAATGATTCCATGTGCACGAGAAAACGATTCAGCAGCACGTCGTCAAGCGGCGGATCGGCTACCGAAAAAGTCAAAACCGCTTGATCGATATTGGCGATCGGCGGTCGATCCAATTCATTTCTGCGCGGATGGACGGAGAGGATCGTTCCGTCCGAACCGTTACCTGCCAGATAATCGACCCGGTCGCCGACCAGAGGCGACACACCGCGTTTTCTGAAAAGCCCCCTTGCCCGGCAGCGGATTTGCTTGTTTCCACCGCCGATATAATAAAATCCGCTTAATGATTTGACAATGGTTCCCGTTTGCCCCGTCATGTCGTTGCTCTTCGCCTCTTTTTTTAATAGTGAACAAGAAAGCTGCGCGGGCCCGTCTTACCGTCAATCTTTCGGATAGGCTACCGTGCCTGTTTTCTTCGTCTTACCGTCGATCAATACCCGATAACTGCCCTTTTCTCCGGGATTGATCGTAAAAGGGATCGTAAAGGTTTTTGTCTCCGTCACCCTTTCATCGGCAAATTTCATATCATCATGATTCGCGTCGGTATAATAAATTTCCACGTGTATCGGGCTGCTGTCGCCATTGTTTGAATGCATGATTTTAATCGGCTTGTCAATTTCTTTCGGTTTCTCTTCCGGTCCCTTTGACAGCGATACGATGACCGTCGTTCCCTTGTCCACTTGCGAGCCGGCCGTCGGATTCTGCTGCGTTGCCTTGCCTTCCGCGACATCATCCGAATAATCGCCGATCGAAAAATCCGCCGAAAGCCCGCTTTCTGCCAACAGGCGGTCGATTTCTTCTTTGCTTTTTCCGTAAAGGTTGGGGACTGTCACTTGCGGTTTACCGGTACTATAAGTCAAATCAAGCACCGTAGCGGAACGGACGACCTGTTTTCCGGCCGCGGGTTTCTGACGAATGATTTCCCCCTCTTCGGCACGTTCCGAAGTCTCGGCGTGCCAGACCACTTTTTTATAGCCTTGTTTTTCCACATCTTCGGCAATGGCTTCCCGATTATAGCCGATATACGTTTCCACTCTTGATTTTTCCGGCCCCTTGCTGACATACAGAGTAACCGACGAACCGGCTTTGACTTCCGTTCCGGCTTCGGGATCCTGCCGCATGACCAGGCCCTTTTTGACTTTATCGCTCGTTAGCTGCCTCTTTTGTGCGGTCAGGTCGAGGCCGTCCATCGTCCGATCGGCATGATCGAATGTCTGTCCGACAACATTCGGCACATGGACATTGTCTACATAAAATAGTTTCGGCAGAACCGTCAGCCCGAGTATCAGGCCGGCAGTCACCAGCACGATCAGTATTCCGGCCAACGTCAGCCATTTCTTCGCCCGTGACGGCTTTTTCCCCTTTCCCTGATCCGGTTTGCGTTCCGGATGCGCCGCAAGCTCGTCCGCTTGATAATCGTCTTTGTCGCCCACGACCGGCTGCATCTGAATCGTCCGATCGTCATCATGGTCGGAAACCGTTTCCTTGAGCATCAAACGCTTTTCATCGGCACGTTCCGGACTGAGCGCCGTATCAAGATCATGATACATATCGACGACGCTCGCATAACGATTCGTCGGATCTTTCGCCAACGACCGAATGATGACATTTTCTAGGCTCTGAGGGATCTCGGGGCGAAGATCGCGTGGAAAGGGAGCCTGTTCATGCAAGTGCTTTAACGCTACCGAGACAGGAGATGTTCCGGGAAAGGGGAGCTGGCCCGTTAATAATTCGAACAAGACAATGCCCAGCGAGTATATATCGGATTTCACCGTTGCCTTGCCGCCCCGGGCTTGTTCCGGCGACAAATAGTGCGCCGATCCGAGAATCGAATGTGTGAATGTAATCGTTGCACCGCTGACGGCCATTGCAATACCGAAATCCGTCACTTTGACATGCCCTGAATCATCGATTAAAATATTCAGCGGTTTAATGTCCCGATGCACAATACCGTGGGCATGAGCATGCGCGATTGCCCGAACAATCTGTCTCATAATCAGCACGGCGTCCGGAATCGATATCGGCGATTGATCGCGGATATAGGTTTTCAGATTCATCCCATGGACATATTCCATTACAATGTAATAACAATCTTCTTCTTCGCCGATGTCGTAAATCGCCACAATGTTCGGGTGAGACAGACTCGCAACTGCTTCGGCTTCGCGATGAAAACGTTTAACAAACGCTTCATCTTCAGCCAGTTCAGTCCGTAGAATTTTCACTGCCACCGGGCGATCAAGGATCAGGTCTTGCGCTTTATAGACAATCGCCATCCCGCCGTCGCCGAGGCGCGACAGGATCTGATATCTTCCGCCTATTCGTCTGCCGATCATATTGTTTCACCATCACTGTCGCGGGAGATAATGATCAGGGAAATGTTGTCTTCGCCGCCCGCATCATTTGCCGCTTTAATCATTATCTTTGCTTTTTCTTCCAATGGTATTTCTTGTTCAAGAATGCCGCTCATTTTTTCGTCAGACACCTTGTTGGTGAGTCCGTCCGAACAAAGGAGCAGGTAATGATCGTCCGACCACGCAGAGGTAAAAGTATCGAGCGTAATCGTCGGTGTGGTTCCGAGCGAACGAATCAGCACGTGGCGTTCGGGATGAACTTTTGCCTCCGCTTCGGTGATCTGCCCGGCTTTCAACAGTTCATTGACCAACGTATGGTCCTCGCTCATCTGCCTGAGTGCCTGCCCATTTTCCCATATGTATACTCGACTGTCACCCACCGTCGAAGCGACAATATACGCGGGATCGCACAGCGCCGCCGCGAACGTCGTCCCCATACCGCGGCATTCGGGATGAGATTCCGCATAATCGAACAGATGGACATTAATCGAACGGACGAGACGGTTGAGCCATTGCGCCGCTTCTGGTTGCGACAGTTGACGATCCAGTTCCTGCCAACGGCGGCGGACGAAATCCAGCGCCAGTCCGCTTGCCACTTCGCCCGCCACGTGGCCGCCCATCCCATCGGCGATAACGGCAAGTAGTTGGCCATGCCCGCGAAATACGTTCACGCTGTCTTCATTATGCGATCGCACTTTGCCCCGATCGGTCTCAAATACCGCTCTCATGTGGACCACTCCTGTTCCTGCTTACTTTTTCCGACGGAGGCAACCAATGAAAAAGCCGTCCGTTCCGAATTGACCGGGCATCAGCTGAATCATGCTGCAGCCGCCGGCCACGCGACAAGATTCTAGTTGGCCGGGCAGACGGGAAAAAAAGCCCGGTTCCCATTCAAACTCACGATGTCCGGCCAGAAAGCCGAAGAGCTGCCGGTCGTTTTCTTCACGACTAATTGTACACGTGCTGTAAATCAACCAGCCACCGGCGCGAACAAGCGGCGCTGCACTCTCGAGAAGTGCTTGTTGCACATCCGTCAAGGGGGCGATGTCCGTTTTTTTCTTTTCCCATTTGATTTCCGGTTTCCGACGAATCACGCCAAGACCCGAACAGGGAACGTCCAGCAGCACCCGATCGAACGATTCGGCGGGCAGCGTGTCCTTTGCCCGGCGTGCGTCTAGAGCCATCGTCCGGATATCGGTCAGTCCGAGGCGATGTGCCGCCCGGTCGATCAGCCGCGTCTTGTGCTCATGCAGATCGAGTGCAAGCACACTACCGCAGCCCGACAGACGCTCACCCAGATGTGTCGCTTTTCCCCCCGGGCCAGCGCAGGCATCAAGGACAACCGATCCTTTCTCCGGCGCGACCACATCGGCGACGAGCATCGAACTTTCATCCTGGACCGTAATCAGCCCGTCGGCAAGCGCGGTCGATCCATTCGCATGACCGGAAGTAATCTTCAGACAATCGGCGGACAGACGGCCCGGCTGCGCGGAAATACCCTCCCGTTCCAGCAGACCGATCAGTTCCGCACGGGTCGTTTTCGTCCGGTTGATGCGGACAAAGACAGGCGGGACAGTATTTCCGTTTTCGGCGATCCGCCTCGCCGTCTCCGGGTCCCACTGTTGCGTCCACAGATTCAGCATCCATTCCGGATGACTGGTTTCAATCGCCAGTCGCCGGCTCTCCGATAAGCCGGCAGGCAGATCGGGAACGCCTTCACGCAAAAAGCGACGCAGTACCGCATTCACAAAACCGCGAATGCCCGGGTGACCGCGTTTCCCGGCAATTTTTACCGTCTCATTGACAATCGCGTGATCGGGTATACGGTCCAGATAGATTTTTTGATAAACAGCAGTCATTAGGAGAACGCGCACCCATTGATCGGTCTTTTCAGTCGAAATGAGACGGGAAAGGATAAAATCAAGGGTCAGTTTGCGCTGCAATACACCATAAACGAGTACAGTGATCAATTTTTTATCCTTTTCCGATACTGTCGAGCGTATCAACGCCTCATTCAGCACAATCTGACTGTATGCGCCATCCCGCAGGATACGGATCAGCAGATCGAGTGCCGTCTCCCGCGCCGTCTTCGACCTCATGACGATTTTCCTAGCACGGTGCCGGCCTCGAGATGGCTGCCACGCAGAAATGCCGCTACACTCATCCGTTTTTTTCCTGCCGGCTGGCACTCGGTGATTCGCAGCAGTTCGCCGGATCCGGCCGCCACCAGCAGACAGTCGCCCGCCGCCTCGACCACCGTTCCCGGCACGCGGTCCGGTTCCCTTCGCTCCGCCCGGTCTGCTGCAAAAATTTTAAATACGTGGCCGTTCAGATACGTATAGGCGCCCGGTACAGGATTCAGCCCGCGGATCTGATTGCGCACCGCTTCTGCCGGCCGGCGCCAATCGATCGCCTCATCTTCATGCTTGATGCTCGGCGCGAATGTCACGCGCGACTCATCCTGTCTAACGGGTGTCACCCGTCCCTGGGCAATCCGCGGCAATGTCTTCATTAATAGATCGGCACCGGCGGCGCTTAACTTATCATGAAGCGTACCGAATGTATCGTCGCCCGCTATCGGAACTTTAATCTGGCTGATGATGTCGCCGGCATCCAACTTTTTTACCATATACATGATCGTTACGCCCGATTCCTTTTTCCCGTCGATGATTGCTTGCTGAATCGGCGCCGCTCCCCGGTATTCCGGGAGCAGCGACGCATGGACATTGATGCAACCGAAATGCGGGCCGCTCAGCAGCGTCTGCGGAAGGATCTGCCCGTAAGCGGCGGTAATCAGTAAATCCGGGCGATATGACAGAATGGCACGCACTGCATCGGGACGGCGGACTTTCTCCGGCTGCAACACCGGAATTGCGTATTTCTTCGCCAGAACCTTTACCGGCGGCGGAGTCAAGCGATGCTTACGTCCCTTCGGCCGGTCGGGCTGCGTGACCGCGCAAGCAATATCAACCGACGGCTCGTCGATCAGTCGCTGCAGAATCGGTACGGAAAAATCCGGTGTTCCCATGAATACAATTTTCATAAAAAATCATTCCTTTATATGCTGAAGATCGGTCAATTAATCGAGACTGACCGGATTTAGATCGATTGATAGACGGAGCCCGTTTTTTCCCGGATCCTGAAAATGGCGGGCAATATCGCCGAGGACGCGCAACAGGGCGGGTTCCCGTTTGTATTTTACCATGCACTGATAACGATATCTATCTTTTATCCGGGCAACGGGCGGCACGACGGGTCCGAGAATCATCGCCGCCGCGGACAGGTTGTTTTTTAAAATCGTGGCGATCCGTTTCGCCGTTTCCGAGGCAATTGCCACTTGCGGATGCGTAATGCCAATCAGCGCAATATAATAAAAAGGCGGATAGCCGTGCCGATAACGGATCTGCATCTCTTCCCGATAAAAACGCAGATAGTCATGTTGGGCGGCATCGATGACAGCATAATGATCCGGCGCGTAGCTTTGAATAACAACCGCTCCCGGTAAATCATGGCGTCCGGCGCGTCCCGACACTTGGGTCAAGAGTTGAAAGGTCTTCTCCGAGGCGCGGAAATCCGGAAGATGCAGCATCGAATCCGCCGCGAGTACGCCGACGAGAGTCACTTTCGGAAAATCAAGACCCTTGGCAATCATTTGCGTGCCCAGCAGGATATCTGCCTCGTGATTGCCAAAACGACGCAGCAATCGTTCATGGCCGCCCTTTTTCCGCGTCGTATCGACATCCATACGAATGACTCGCGCTTCGGGAAGCAACCGGTTCAGCTCGGCTTCCACTTTCTGCGTACCGGTACCGAAATAGCGCATCGAGTCGCTGCCGCATGACGGGCAGATCTCCGGGACAGGCTGACGATATCCGCAATAGTGACACTTCAGCACGTTGCCGCTGCGATGGTAAGTCAGTGAAATATCGCAGTGCGGGCACTTGATCACCGTACCGCACGAGCGGCACATGACAAAGGTTGAAAAGCCGCGCCGATTGAGAAAAAGCACTGTCTGTTCGTGACGGCGCAGCCGCTCGGTCAGCGCAGTGAACAACTTCCGCGAGAACATTGAGTGATTTCCGTCACGCATTTCTTCGCGCATGTCGACGATCTGTACCGGCGGAAGCGGATGATGATTAAACCGTTCTTTGAGTGTGAGCAGCTGATAGACTCCCTTTCTGGCACGGGCGTATGATTCGAGCGAAGGCGTGGCGCTGCCCAGGACGACAGGACAGCCGTGACGTCCGGCCCGCCAGATCGCGACATCGCGCGCGTGGTAACGCGGCATGTCTTCCTGCTTATAGCTCGACTCATGCTCCTCGTCGATAATAATCAGTCCGAGCCGGCGGAACGGGGCGAATACGGCCGAGCGCGCCCCGACCGCCACATTGACTTTTTCATCGCGGATCTTACGCCATTCATCATACTTTTCACCACTGCTGAGCCCGCTATGCATGACCGCGACACGGTCGCCAAATCGCGCCTTGAAACGATGGACCATTTGCGGCGTTAGGGAAATTTCCGGGACAAGGACAATCGCCTGCTTACCGAGTGCGGTCACGTGCCCGATCGCCTGCAGATAGATCTCTGTTTTACCGCTGCCGGTAACGCCGTGGCAGAGATAAATATCGTTGGCCCCCTGATCGACAGAGGCAATAATTGGTGCCAGCGCACGACGCTGCTCGCCGGTCAGCGGCAAGGGCTGCGTACGGACGGTGCCGATCCCCTCAGCGGGCGTACGAAACTGCTGGACTTCCGTCATTTTCAGCAACTTCTTTTCAACCAGCCTGCCGATGGCTTGCCGGCTCAACTGGTGGCCGGTGAGCTCGGTAAGTGGAAAAGAGGCGTCTTCACCGGCCCGAAGGAAAAATTCAAGTACTTCCCTTTGGCGTGCGGCGCGCGCGTCACACGCCAAAAGTGCTTCATGCAGCTTTTCTTTACCGACAAGTGCGGAAACACTGCGAATTCGTTTCGGTTTTGCCCGGTTTGCAATTTGCCGCTGAACGACGAGCGTTCCTTCACGTATTGCTTTCTTCATCGGTCGGATCAGATCCGGGTATTTGCGCATTAGTTCGTTCCAGCCGATCGCGCGCTTACCGGCGAAAAAGGTACTCAACTGCGGATAGGCAGCATGGAGATGCGTGGAATCGGCGACGGCAACAAACTTGCCGTAACCCGCCTTCATGACGGACGGCAGCATGGCCTGATAAGCCGAAACGATCGGACAAAGCGTGGTTTGCGACAACCAGCGACCGAGATCGATCAGTTCGGCGGTCAGTACCGGTCCGGGGTCGAGCACTTGCTCAATTGCCTTCAGCCCGGATCGCTCCGAGGACGACTTGACGATGGTCACAAAACCGAGCCGTCGCGTCCGTCCAAACGGAACGGTCACTCGCATGCCCGGGACGACGATATCACGCAGCGGATCGGGAATCCGGTAATCAAACGGTCGATCGACGGGACTCGCCGGAATATCGACAAACACTTCGGCAATCACTTCGGCTCACTCGTTTTCATTAGTTCGGCAAGTGTTGCGCAGATCTTCTCGGCGACTTTTCTTTTCGGCATGCGTTCATACGCCTTTGATCGTCCGTCGCGGAAAAAGAAGACAACCCGGTTTGTGTCTCCGGCAAAGCCGTCGGCAGCACGATTGGCCACGAGTAGATCCAGATGTTTCTCCGCCAACTTCCGGGCAGCATTTTCTTTAAGCCGGTCCGTTTCCGCCGCAAAACCAACCAACAGCTGACCTTTTTTCTTCTCGCCGAGTTCTTTTAGAATATCCGGATTACGAACGAGACGCAATTCAAGCGGGGCGTCGCTTTTTTTCAACTTTGTCGCACTGAAAGTCTCCGGACGGTAGTCGGCTACCGCCGCCGCCTTGATGACTGCGTCCGTCCGATCGAAGCGGCCGATCACCGCATCTCTCATCTCATCTGCGGAAGTCACACGGATGAGGTCCACCCCGTGCGGCACCGCCAGTTCGGTCGGTCCGGAGACAAGTGTCACTTCCGCCCCCACCTGCTTTGCTGCCTCGGCAATCGCATACCCCATACGGCCGGTCGAACGGTTACTGAAAAAACGGATTGGATCAAGCATTTCCCGTGTCGGTCCCGCCGTCACGAGAATCCGCTTCCCGCGCAGCGGCGAATGCCGGAGCAAAGCAAAATAATCCGCCACTGCCTCGGCAATTTCCGCCGGTTCGGCCATTCGTCCCCGGCCTGTCCAGCCACAGGCCAATCGCCCCGATGTCGGTCCGATCAGCCGGTACCCGCACGACTCAAGAAACTGCACATTCTTGCGAACGGCGGGATGTGCATACATATTGACATTCATCGCCGGTGCAAGCCAGACAGGGCAGCGCGCTGCCAACACCGTTGCAGTGAGCATATTGTCGGCCAATCCCGACGCCAGCTTGCCGATCGTATTCGCCGTCGCCGGAGCAATCAGGATAAGATCCGCCGAATCCGCCAGATCGATATGGGCGATTTGACCTTCCTGCTCTTCCGTAAACACGGACTGATGGACGCGGTGCCGCGTTAACCCCTGGAACGTTGCGGCACCGACAAAGTGTCCGGCCGCTGCGGTCATGATAACGTGCACATCTGCTCCCGCACCGATCAGCCTGCTGGCAAGTTCGGCCGCCTTATAGGCGGCGATCCCTCCGGTCACGCCAAGCAGGATGTGTTTCCCCTCAAGTGTCATCGATCACTCACTCCCTTTAAAAATGGTAAAAAAACAACAACCTTCTCCAGGTTGCTGCGTTTTTCGCTCTTCCGTCCGGCCTTCGCGTTAATTTTTGTAGTACAGGAGGCCGGCATTGACTTCCTCCAGAGCCTGACCGACGGGTTTCACCGACCGCGGACGCTCCAACATCAGCTTTTTCCCTTCCTGAAGCTGACGTGCACGTTTTGCCGACAGCGACACCAGCGTATAAGCGGAATTAACTTTTTCCAGTAAATTATCAATCGACGGATAGATCATCATGATGCGATCCGCTCCCTTCACAAATTATTTGTATTTTTCGATGAGCCGCTCGACTTTGCAATGTTCGGCAAGAACAATCGCTTCAATTCGGTCGCAGGCCTTCTCCACTTGGTCATTAATGACCACATAATCGTAATTTTCCATCAGTTCCATTTCGGAGCGGGCGACCGACATCCGGCTCTCGATCAGATCCGACGTTTCTGTCCCCCGGCCGACGATCCGTCTTCTCAGTTCATTCAGATCCGGAGGTGCAAGGAAAATAAACAAAGCTTCGGGAAAGCGCTTTTTCACCTGCATCGCACCCTGAACTTCGATTTCCAGAATGACGTCAAACCCTTCCTCCAGCGTATGACGCACATAATCGATCGGCGTTCCATAAAAATTGCCGACATATTTCGCCCACTCCAAAAGCTTGTGTTCGCGGATCAGTTGCTTGAATTGCTGCCGCGTTTTAAAAAAATAATGTACGCCGTCAACTTCGCCTTCACGCGGGCATCGCGTGGTTGCGGAGATCGAGTAGCGCAGATTCGTATCCCGTCGGCGCAGTGCCTTGCAAACCGTTCCCTTGCCAACACCGGACGGTCCCGAGAGTACAACCAATAAACCTTTTTCTTTAACATCCATCGCCGATGCCTCCGCCATTGCGATATCGTTTGATTCCGTTTCGCTGAATACGCTGTAGCAAAACGGGCATCAACCGACTGGGAGAAGAAGCGGCGGAACCGCCGGAGATCGCATATCCGGTTGAACGATTATGCACCGCTCGTTCACTTCCCTACTATTATACCTCTATTCTACATTTTGAATCTGTTCGCGCAGTTTTTCAATCTCATTTTTTGCTTGAACGACGATTCGGGTCATTTCCGCACTTGCCGCCTTCGATCCGACAGTGTTCATCTCCCGGTTCATTTCCTGAACGAGAAAGTCAAGCCGCCGACCGACCGGTTCCGCGCCGGACGCGTCGCTTAGCAACCCGCGGAATTGAAATAAATGACTTCTCATCCGCGTCAGTTCTTCATCGATGGATGATTTATCCGCGTACACGGCAACCTCGGTCATCAGCCGATCTTCGTCGATAGCCTGATGGCCGCTTAGAAACGTCTCGACGTGGTTGTGCAAACGGTCGGCGTACTTTTGCCGGACTTTGGGTGCCTCGGCGGCTAATCGCGACACGCAGGCTGCCACCGTCTCCGCTTTTCCCAGTAAGTCGGTTCGCAATTCGCCGCCTTCCTTTCGACGCATATCGGCCAAGCGGTCGCATGCCTGGCCGATGACTTCCAGTACAATCGGTTCCAACGTCCGGACAGCGTCGCTATCTGCTTCCTCAAGCGTAAAAATGCCGGGCAGCGAGAGAATCGAACCGATATCCCACCGGCCTGTTCCGCTGCGTTCCTTGATTTTTTCAGCCACCGCAATATATTGATCGACAATCGTCCAGTTCATATGCAGTTTCGGCGCCACGACTTCATTCCCATCTACTGATAGAGACAGAGAAAACGATCCGCGCTGGAAATGATTGTGAATCTGTTTTTTTATTCGCTGTTCCAGATAGCCCAGCGGATGCGGCATACTGAAAGACAATTCGAAAAAGCGATGATTCACCGACTTCAGTTCCGCCTTCACACGTGTATTCTTTTCCGTCAGCACCGCCGAGCCAAAACCGGTCATACTGTTGATCATTCGATCACTTCCACTTTCCCATTTTAAACAAATTATCACCTGCCCGGCAAGAGTGCCGTTTTATGTGGTTTTTTTTTCGGCCGCCGGCTTGTGTTTCATTTGCAAAACGCGTGACTCATCCGGTGTGACAAACAATGTTTTCTGGTGAGTATAGATCACAAAACCGGGCTTGGCACCTCCGGGCTTTTTCACATATCTGACCTTCGTATAATCAACCGGCACGCCGCTACCCATGCGGGACTTACTATAAAATGCGGCGAGCATCGCCGCCTCGGCCAGCGTTTGTTCACTCGGACGATCGGAACGGACGACGACATGCGATCCGGGACTATTTTTCGTATGCATCCAGACCTCATCCGCTGCGGCGACTTTCAACGTCAGATAATCATTCTGGCGATTGTTCTTTCCAACCAGAACCGGCGTTCCGTCGGATGTATAATAACAATCGAGCTCCGGATGATTTTTTTTCTTTTTGCCGGAGATGCGCCGATCTTTGCGTTTCAGATAACCGCCTGCTTCCAACTCCTCACGAATATCGTCGATGTCGCGGACGGAAGCCGTTTCAATCTGCTGTTGCAACGCCTCGAAATAATCGATTTCCCGTTGCGTCAGTCTAATTTGCTCGGCGACCACTTTGCGTGCTGTTTTCGCTTTGTTGTACTTTTTAAAATAGGCCTGAGCATTGGCAGACGGCGTCCGATTGGGATCAAGCGGAATGCGCACGGACCGCTGCTTGGGATCGTAATAATTCGTCACCTCGGCCGAACGTTCGCCGCGTTTGAGGCGATGCATGGCGGCCGTCAGCAGTTCGCCGTAGAGTCGGTATTTATCGGCATGCTCGGCATCCGTCAGTGTTTTGGCCAATTTTGCCAGTTTCCCAACATTTTTTTTAAGTTCAAGTGAAATAAAGTGGCTTAGATCGCCGGCTTTCTGACGCACGGCGTCCGCCTCTGCTTTCACGGCATAAAAGCGGTCAAGCATTCGGTTGACGTCCTGAAAAGTTTCTTTTTCTCCCTGTAAATGGGAGGGCACAAGCACGTGATATTCCGCTTTCCCGCCGCGTAAATAAACAATTGTCGGTGTGTAACGATGCCGACGGATCGAATCAAGGACATCTGCAAAGACGCGTCCGACAGATTCTTGATTGGTCAATCCGGCACGCGCAACAATTTCCCGACCGAGCAGCGGTGAAAATCCTTCGACCAGCCCGACAATCTGCCGATCGATCCGGCCGCTGTTCCACTGAATACGACGGATCAGATCCGTGCTCGTCATCGCAAGCGGATTCATTTTCCCCTGGCTCGGCGGCGCGACATACGTTTCACCGGGCAGCACGGTACGGTAGCGGTTGACGGCCGACGTGAGATGTTTCATACAGTCAATGATCCGGCCGCTCGTTTTATCGATCAATATAACGTTGCTGCGTCGACCCATCAGTTCGATAATCAGTTGTTTCTGCACTGCATCGCCGAACTCGTTGCGTGCGCGCAGATCGATATGCGCGATGCGTTCGCAGTCGACCTGACTGATCGCGTCGATCACGCTGCCTTCGAGATGCTTGCGCAGCAACATGCAGAACATCGGCGGATGCGGTGGATTGCCGTCGTCGAACTGCGTCAGATGCATGCGCGCAAAGGCTGCATTCACCGAAATCAACAATCTGCCGCGCCCGCGGCGGCTGCGCAGATGAATGACAAGATCCGTTGCGGTCGGTTGGTATATTCTGGTCACCCGTCCGCCGACAAAAGGCTGCAGGCTGTGGACAACGGCCCGAGTGACGATTCCATCATAAGCCATGATGATTCCCTGCTTTCAAAAAAGCGGGCAAATACCGCTCGCTTATCAAACTCGGTCTATCGGTATTCCATTTTCTCACGCAACTGTGGGGCGCGTCAAGCAGTGGAAAATAAGTAGCAGGACCGATGAGTTAATCCATCGGCCCCGCGCTGAACCGGATCCCACCGTGAGTATATGAATTCGCCTTTAGAAATTTGCTGCGGGAAGCTATGTCGCACTCTACGCCGCGAGGGTTGGCCGGTCGATACAACAGTCGTCCGTCATCACTGCAGCAGTGCAAATCCGACCGCCTTTATCACTTGAAACGGCGTTTGAGGGCGCTTTACGCATTTTTATCTCGCCAGCGATCCGATGTCGGATCGGCATACCATGCTTTCAGCCGGTCGAGCTGCACAGCGTTGATCGTCTGCCGCCGAGCAGCCAGATGAATCAATGTTTCGAAATCAGTCAGCGTTGCCAACTGCGTTTGCGCAGCGGCAAAATTTTGCTGCGCCTGAGCCAGTTTGTATGTAAAAATTGCCGCCACACCGAGTACGTCCGCATCCGCCGCGCGCAGAGCGTCTACCGCATTGAGCACGCTGCCGCCGGTCGAGATCAGATCGTCGATCACGACGGTTTTGGCGCCCGAACGAACGATGCCTTCAATTTGTCTTCCGCGGCCGTGCGATTTGGCCGCCGAACGAACGTAGACCATCGGTAGATCCAAGGCCGCGGCAATCAGCGCAGCATGCGGAATACCGGCGGTCGCCGTACCGGCAATTAACTCGGTCTGCGGGTAATGATCGGCAATCAAGTGCACAAATGCGTCGGTCACCTGTTTGCGGACATCAGGATAGGCCAGAATTAACCGATTATCGCAATAAACAGGCGACTGAATGCCCGAAGCCCACGTAAAGGGGTCGTTCGGACTGAGCACAACTGCACCGATATCCAGCAGATGACCGGCAATCAGTTTTCGATTTTCCATGTCTGTTTCCCCCATTCCGCGACGACCCGGTCATAAGCTGCCTGAGGATCGGCTGCCGCAGTAATACTGCGGCCGACAACCAGATAATCGCTTCCCAGTGCCCGTGCTTGCCCGGGGGTCGCCACTCGCTTCTGATCGCCGGCGGCATCGGTTGCCAGTCGGATGCCCGGCGTCACCGTCAAAAAGTCGGCGGCCGTACATGTTTTCATTTTCTTAGCCTCCCAGGCCGAACAGACAACACCATCAAGCCCGGCCTGCCAGGCAAGGCGGCCGTAGTGGGCCGTCACTTCCGCCATCGGCCGCTCGATCAGCAGCTCATTCTCCAGCATTGTCTGATCGGTGCTGGTCAGCTGCGTCACTGCCAAACAGATCGGACGCTTGCTTCTCGCCCCTTCCTCCAATCCTTCCAAAGCTGCCTGCATCATTTCGATGCCGCCTGCCGCATGGACATTGAGCATATCCGTGCCCAGCCGGGCCAAGCTGCGCATCGCCCGATATACCGTGTGCGGAATATCATGCAATTTCATATCAAGAAAAACGGAATGGCCCGCCGCTTTTAGTTCGCGGACCATATCGGCGCCCTCCTGAAGATAAAGTTCCATTCCGACTTTGACAAAGCAGCCGGGTCGATTGATACTCGCAAGCAATGCGTGCGCTTCTTCCCGAGACGAAACGTCAAGGGCAACGATGACTTGTTGATCTTCATTCACGCTTTCCAACTCCTCCCAACCAATTCGTTTACGGATGAAACGTGCATTGCTTTCAGTTTAGCCGGCAAATCACGAATGATCTGCGGGCAAACGTATGGATCCATGAAGTTCGCCGTACCGACTGCCACGGCACTGGCGCCGGCCAGTAGAAATTCAATCGCGTCGTCGGCATTGCGAATGCCGCCCATACCGATAATCGGGATCGACACTTGTTGGCTCACTTCATAGATCATACGAATAGCGATCGGTTTAACGGCCGGTCCGCTGAGGCCGCCGGTCTTGTTGGCAAGCACCGGCCGCATGGTGTGCAAATCGATACGCATACC
>UQRJ01000030.1 GCA_900543345.1 uncultured Sporolactobacillus sp.
GTCGGCAGCGTCAGATGTGTATAAGAGACAGTCTCTGTGCTTGTGTAACGCGTTAAGTTATTCTGACTGTGTCTGCCAAATTGATCGGTCGGATCAATGTTTGTGGCATAATAGGTTAAATAGATATCGATATCCTTATCATCATTTCCCAGTCGATCATAGAAACTATTGAAATCTATTAACCGGTTATTTGTCAGTTTGACATGAAGCCCGACACTCTTCCAGTTCTGAATATAGTATTTCGTCAAGGCTTCTTGACCGCTGGCTGCTAATTGAATCACTAACTTCTTGCCGCTCGGATCTTCGCGATAACCGTCTTTATCGCGATCCTTGTAGCCGGCCTTATCAAGAATCTGCTTTGCTTTCTTCGGATTGTAAGTATATCCTTTCAGCGAACTATCATGGTACTCTTTATAACCCGGGGCAATATAGCTGGTCGCCGGTACCCTTAGTCCTTTAAATAATTTTTGACTGACTTCCTTGTTATTGAGTGCATAACCCATCGCCCGGCGAAGATGGACATCAGCCATTTTCGCTTTGGGATTCGTGACATTCTCGCCCTTTTGCTTATCAAAATGGCCCAATTTAAACGCCAGATCAAAATGAGATACTTCCGGCATGGCGACGATTTTCACATTTGATGGAATGGTTTTTGGATTATAATCCTCCATCGCATAATCAATCAGGTCAACTTCGCCGTTTTTTAACTTTTGCTTGGCAATTTTGGGATTCACGATACTTGCATACACTTTTTTCAGTTTTGGCTTGCCGGCAAAATAATCATCATTTCGCACAAATGTTACCGATTCCCCGGCAACTATTGATTGAATTTTAAACGGGCCATAGCCAACGGGATGTTTACGCACCGGTGCCGAAGAGGCCATTTTAGATACGGGAATACCCTTAAATGCCGACTTTTCCAGCGGATAACTCAATAAATCTGTTTTTACATTCGGATCAGCCTTATCGAACGTGATCTGTACCGTTTTGTCGTTGATTTTTTTCAGCCCAGAAATGGTCTTTGCCTTACCAGCATGGTAAGCCGCCATTCCTTTAATCGACTCATCCACGGATGTATACGCATAACCCTGATAATCTTTATGGCCAATTGCCTCAAAAGCAAAGATATAGTCATCTGAGGTGACCGGCTTGCCATCCGTCCAATTGAGCTGCTTATTCAGTTTCACCGTGATCGTCTTGTAATCTTTAGAATAACTAACATTTGCCGCTCCGCCGTTGACAATTTCATTATCTTTAGTTTTCTTGAAGAGGCTTGGGTAGAAAAAGTTAATAAAGGGTTGATCGATATTGTCCACTGAAAAAATTGGATTAAAAATCCCCTTGAAGGGTGTGTCTGTGCCAACGCCATAATATAACGTACCGTCTTTGATCGCTTTCTTCCCGTTGGTCACCGTTTCGGGAATCTTCTGATTTTCCTTTTCCGTATTGACATGTGTAGTCGCGTTTTGTCCGCCGCAGGCCGACAAAACTAAGAGTAAGACTAACAATCCGGAAAGCAGGCTTGCCCATCTTTTCTTTTTCATTAAATCATTCCCCCCTATTTCTATAGTCTTTGATTGGCGTTGGCAGCGCGTTTCAGCGCCTGACCGACAAAATTAATGCTAAGCATCAGCATCAAAATCGTCAGACATGCCGGCAACCACATCCACCAGTAATGCTGAATAATCTCCGGATCATTGGCATTGTTGACCAGCGTGCCCAGACTCGGTGTATCGGCCGGAAGTCCGAACCCCAAATAGCTGAGCCCGGTTTCAATCCCAATATTGCCCGCCAGCGTTAACGTAAGATTAACAATAATAATGGAACTTAAATTGGGTAGAATTTGAAAAAGCATCACCTCCCATCCGGGCGCGCCGGTTAGCAGCGAGGCACTGACGTAATCTTTTTGCCGCTCACCCAATGTCTTGGCACGAATCAATCGTGCCTTACCGATCCAAAGGAAACCGCTCATCACGAGGACAAAAGTCATAATGTTATAATTCGGGACAATCGTCACGAAGACAATGATCAGCATCAGCATCGGCAAGATATACACGAAATCGACAAAACGCATCATCAGGTTATCGATCCAACCGCCGTAAAAGCCCGCGGTCAGACCCATAACAATCCCAATGACTGCTGAAATGACCGTGATCAGAAACCCTATGGTAAATGAGTTCCGCGCTCCGAGTATCAGTTGTCCGAACACGTCGCGCCCACTTGTATCTGTTCCGAGCCAATGCGCCGCACTGGGCGGTGTCTGCAAGGCCGTCAGGTCGACACGCGTCGCTGTGTCGCGGGTGATGACAAACGTCGATGAATAAATGACTGCTAAGAAAACAACTAAAAAAATGAGCGAAATCAAGGCCAGCTTATCGCGATAGATTTCATTGGCTACAATGCCTAATGTTGAGGGCGTCTTCATTTGGCTGTCAGGTACTGATTTTTCGATTGGATTTGCCATGATGAGCACCTCCTTACTTGATACGGATTCGCGGATCGACCCAACTCAGGATCAGATCGGATAGAATTGTCCCCAGCAGTGTCAATGCGCCGGAAATCATTAATAACCCTGTTACTACCGAAAAATCGCGACTATTTATCGAAGAAATAAAGAGTTGCCCGATTCCCGGATAGCCGAATATCTGCTCAATAAAAATATCACCTGCTAAAACACCGGTAATGTCTAACCCAAGAAAAGCCGCAATCGGCAAAAAAGCGTTGCGCAAAATATGCCGCCGATAAATTTTTGACTCTGAAATGCCCTTTGAACGTGCAAGCTTGACAAAATCCGATCGCTTATGATCAATGACTTCACTCCGTAAAAATTGCACAATGGTCGTCGTCTGCAATAAAGAAACTGTAATCGTTGGTAAAACAAGATGATAAAATTTACTAATGTAAAAGGCAAACGTTCCGGGCGCAACATCCGGAGCAACACTGCCGGATGTCGGAAACCAATGAATCCAGAAACCAAAAACAAACAGCATCAATAAGGCAAATACAAAGGATGGAATAGCGTAGGTAACATAGCTATACGTCGTTATTGTCCGATCGGCCAATGTATCTTCATAGCGACCGCTAATGACCCCCAGCGGTATGGCAATGAAGTAAGTCAACAACAACGAAGCAAGACCCAGCCAGAAAGTATTGACAATCCGGCTGCCAATGATGCTCGTTACCGCTACTTTGTGTAAGTAGGATTGTCCCAGATCACCCTGAATCAGATTGCCGAGCCAATGAAAGTACTGAACATACCACGGGTCGAACAATCCTAATTTTTCACGCAAGGCATGGACGGTTTCCGCAGACAGGCTTGGATTTTCCTGAATGGCACCGGTCAAAGCATCACCCGGCATCATCTTTGCCAAAATAAAAATCAAGATGCTTAATATGAATAACTGTGAAATACTTAATGCAATGCGTCTGAGAAGAAATGTCCTCATATGTATCTTTCTCCTGTTCTAAATTATGGTGCCGAGACGTAATGATGGTTGTTTATTTTTTTCAACGGAAACGGTTTGCCTGCACTATCAACCAATGAGTGAATGGTATGTTCAAATCTCTTCTCGATTTGCATTCGTTGTTTCTCGGCTTCGTCGCGCCCAACCGGGGATAATGCCGGAATTGAAGCAATCAGGCGCTTGGTATAGATATGTTGCGGGTGAGTGAAAATAGCGTCGTTCGTCCCCAACTCAACTAGTCTTCCTCGATACATAATGCCGACTTTATCGGAGATGTAGCGGACAACGCCAAGATCATGGCTAATAAAAACATAAGACAGATGGAAGGCTTGTTGAATTTTCTTCATAAAGTTAATCACCTGTGCCTGCACAGATAAGTCCAGTGCGGACACGGGTTCGTCTGCAACAATAACTTTAGGCCTCACGATGAGTGAACGAGCAATTCCGATTCGCTGACGCTGCCCGCCGGAGAATTCAAATGGGTATTTATTCAGCGTATCCGTACTCATACCCAACTGACGAATCATTGTCTCAGCCTTCGCCCATTTTTCCTGTCGACTCATGCCTTTTATTCCCTTTAATGGTTCCGTAACGATGCTGATCACCCGTTTTTTCGGATTTAAGGAACTGTACGGGTCTTGGAAAATCATCTGAATGCGCTGATTTTTCTTACGTTTAGCTTTGTTGGTGACATCGACGCCATTATAAAATATCTTCCCTGCCGTGACTTTATTCAATCCGACGATTGCCCGGCCGGTAGATGACTTGCCGGACCCGGATTCACCGACCAACGCAAAAGTCTGCCCCTCTTTTACGGTAAAGCTGATATCATCAACGGCTTTGACATATTGTCTGCTTTTAAATAGCGAGCCTGATTTGACTGGATAATAGATCTTCAAGTGATCAACTTTTAAGATAGTCATGATGAGCCGTTCCCTCCGTTTTGAAATGAAAATACTTCCAACAGGTGCAGCGAACCCAATGGTCTGGAGCCACTTCATGGAGGTGGGGAACCTGCTCATGGCACTGCTCGGCGATCCACGGAATGCGTTTGCTAAATCGGCAACCGGTTCGCGGGATATCTTTTAATGCCGGGACGCTGCCTTCGATGATGTTTAAAGGTTTACCGGATTCCTGCACACCCGGTACGGAATTAAATAATAACCGCGTATACGGATGTTTCGGGTGGGTAAAAAGTTCTTCCACCGATGCCAGCTCGACGATTTCTCCGGCATACATGACGGCGACGCGATCTGCTAATTGGGCCACCACACCCAAGTCATGAGTAATTAACAGAATGCTGCTATGCGATTGCTTTTTAATTTTGCGCAGCAGGCTGAGCACCTGCGCCTGGATTGTCACATCGAGCGCCGTTGTCGGTTCGTCGGCAATGATCAATTTGGGCTGATTAATGATGGCAATAGCGATAATCACCCGCTGCCGCTGCCCACCCGACAATTGATGCGGATACCGATCATAGATCCTCTGTGCATGATCGATGCCCAGCGACGTCAATAATTTCAAGACATTGTCTTTTTTTTCTTTCTCACCGCGAGATGTATCCCAATCGAGATTTTCCTCAATCTGCCTGCCAACCGTCATTAATGGATTTAATGAACTTAACGGATCTTGAAAAATGTAACCGATTTGTTTTCCTCTGATCTGATTGAGCTCCACCGTACCCATGTCTACGATATTTTTTTGATCCCAGAGGATACCTCCACTTACCCGAGTATGTTTTTGTTCGTGAAGTCCAACAATCGATAAGGCTAACGCACTCTTTCCACATCCCGACTCGCCAACAATGGCCAACGTTTCATTGGGTTCGACATTCAAGGACAAGTGGTCTACCGCAGGATAGAAAGCTTCTCCTATTTGAAAAGCAACTGTCAAGTTTTGAATTTTAAGAAGCGAACGATTTATTGATTTCATATTCATATCTCTCTTCTCAATAAACATTATTAGTACAATGTGTATAGTGGGTATTAACGAGTAAACCAACTGCTGCAGCTCGCCGCTCGCAATGAAAAAACTCTCAGCAAATAAGCTAAGAGTTAGTTATCTTTACGTCGCTTATCTGCCAGCACGATTGGCTGCAGGATTTGGCACAGTATTCAAACGAATCTGTTGCCGAAGCTTCATTGGGCCCGCCCCTCCACTTCTCTCGATAAGAAAGTTTTACTCTATTAACTTTTAACACATCGAAGTCATTGTAGAATAAAATTCGGATAACGTCAATAAAAATAAATAATTTGAATGTTGTTTAAATACATGCTGAAACAATAAATTGTGCAAAGGTATCTAAAAAAGGGTATAAAGTTTATCAACTCCGCAGCAATTTTATATCCCCATCAGTTTACACTTTGCGGATCTGCAGGAAGCGGGTAAAGATCCACGGATACGGTGCCATTGGAAAATTAATCTGCCACGTGCCGATACCGCCGAGCTGCCGGTCGTAAACGATTTCTGTTTTGGCGATCAGACTGCGCACGTCTTCGAACCAAACGACGTGATTGCGTCCGAGATCGTCGGTATAGTAAAAATAGGCCGATTGATCTGCCTCGGAGAAGTTGATCGGCACTTGCTCGGCCATGGCCAGGTTGACGGCTGCCGAGTAAGTAATCGCCCGGCCCGGTGTCGCACCCGAATAAGGAATGATCCAATCATAACCATAAAAGGGCGTACCGAGAATAATTTTATCCGCATCCATTAGACCCGCCGCATAGTTAACGGTTGCCCGGACATCGGCAATCGGCGCGGTGGCTCCGGGTTCGCTGCCGGCGTGGTGCCAATCGTAAGCCATGATGAAAAACTGATCGACGATCGCCCCGATCGCTTCGTAATCATAACCGCGCACCCACGGCACCGCATCGCTCGTTTTCGCCGGCACCGCAATACTCAGATTCAGTCCCGCCGCCTGCGTCCGCGTCCGCAGCGCCTGCAGAAAAGTAACGAACGCCTGACGATCGGCCGGCTGCACACCTTCGAAGTCGATCGTCACACCGCCGTAGCCGCGCGAAGTGGCCGCCGCAATGATGTTGTCGATCAAATGGGCCTGCACATCGGGCGTATTCAGCACGCGGCGAACCAGTTCGGAATTGAAGCCCGCCTCAGTCAGATTAGTCACTGTCAAAAGTGGCGTCACCCGTCCCTGCCAGGCGGCAATCACCGCTGCGTTATCGTTGATCGGGCTCAGATCGCCGTTCCAGTTAAAGTGCGTCTCGAACAGACCGATGTAGGTTAAGTACGGTGCATTGTCGGCAATCACCGATTGATCAAGCGCCGGCGTCCGCAGCTGCGAGAAACTGAAGTGCGAGGCGACGTGTCGGTCGACAGACGGGAGATTCAGCCGCATCCCCGGCTGCAGATTTTCCGGACGCACACCCGGGTTAGCCTGCAGCAAATCGTTTAACGGGACATGCACGGCGCGGGCAATTGACCAAAAACTGTCTCCCGACTGCACCGTATAGACATCGCTTGGCACAAGCAATGCCTGGCCGACGACTATGTTGGTCGCCGTCAGGCCGTTGACTGCCTGCAGCGTCTCCATTGACACCCCGAGATTCCGACCGATGCCGAACAACGAATCGCCGGATTTAACCACGTAGACAAACATCGTTCCACCCTCTCTCGATAGGCATTTCTCCTATAGCCTATGCCAGCGGGCGAAAAATGTGCCGCGCGACAAAGCGGTTAATGAAGGACCCGGCCCAGCGCCGGGAAGAGTCAGCGGGGACGCAGCCAACGAAGGGAAATAATTGGTCATCCTCCCAGACTAACGAATGGATTCCACCGGGGCGGATGCGGATTTTTTTATCGCGAAAGTCGCCCGAGCAACATAAGCTAATCACGCAAGATACATGGGCGAGGGCATTGATACGCGCCCGGATTGGAGGCATGATGATGACCGAATTTTCTCCGTCCCGTTTACTGAGAGCGATGCCGGAAAATTATTTTGCCGCGATCGACCGACGGGTTGCCGGAATTATTGATCGAGGGATCGATCTAATCCGCCTGGAGACGGGCAGCCCCGATCAGCCGACGCCGGATCCGATTGTCCGCGCGCTTGAGCGGGCCGACCGGCTGCCGAAAAATCAGGGTTACCCGCCCTACGGTGGGAAAATTTCGCTGAAGCGGGCGATTGCCGCCTTTTATGCACGCGAATACGGCGTGACACTTGATCCACAGACGGAAGTCACCGTATTTGCCGGAGCGACGGTAGCGATCGCCGCCCTGCCGCAGGCCCTACTCAATCCCGGCGACGTGATGCTGACGACGGATCCCGGCTATCCGCTGTATTTTATCTGTCCGCAACTGGCCAAGGCCTCAACCTATGGCATTGCGGTGCGGGCTGAGGACGGCTTTTTGCCCGACTACCAAATGATCCCGACGCAAGTACTGCAGCGGGCGCGTCTCTTAATGCTCAACTATCCGAACAACCCGACCGGTGCCGTCGCGACGCCGTCCTTTTTCGCTAAGACCGTCGCCTTTGCCAAGGCGCGCGCTATCCCGGTCGTCCACGATTTTGCCTACGCGGCATTTGGCTTCGACGGTCGACGGCCGCTTAGCTTCCTGCAGACGCCCGGCAGCAAAGACTGCGGCATTGAAGTTTGCACATTCTCCAAGACCTACAACATGGCCGGCTGGCGGCTTGGCTTTGCGGCCGGCAATGTGTCGCTGATCCGCGCCCTCGGCAAATTCCACGACCTGGCCTATAGCGACGTTTTCGGCGCGGTGCAGGACGCCGGCGCCGCTGCGCTGCGCAGCACGCAGCAATCGGTGCATAAGCTGCGTGCACTGTACGAAAAACGACGCAACACACTAATCAGCAGCCTGCGAACCATCGGCTGGGACGTCGCGGCGCCACAGGGATCGTTTTTCTGCTGGCTCAAAGTGCCGGCCGGCTATACGTCCGAGACGTTTGCCGACGCCTTGCTTGACAAGGCGCACGTCGCCATGGCTCCCGGTATCGGTTTCGGCCGTGCCGGCACAGATTATGTGCGTGCCGGGCTGCTTGAACCGGAAGAACGGCTGCGCGAAGCTGCCGCCCGCATCGAAGCCGCCGGCGTGCTGAGGGGCACCCGCGTGTGAGTACCGGGCGCAAAGCGATGACAGAAGGACTGCGGGCGCCAAAAACCAGATCACTTGGATTCATCCCTAATAGTCATTGAAAGTGATCACAGGCTACTCGAACTTTTCAGTTATCATGGCCTAAAACTGAAAATAAATCACGAGCAGCAATGAAGGTTGAGAAAGAGAGTTTTAACCGTTATCGTTAATGTGACCGTTTACTTTTTTGGCGATATTAACAAACGGCCTTCCGCAGCTTATTCCTATCGCTGCGGGCGACCGTTTTGGACAGATTCAGATCACATGATAACCGAGCAGCAGCACAAGTGTTAAATCAATCGCTCCAATCACAAGAAAAAGCACGGCAGGCTGCTGTTTCTTCCGTTTTGCAAGTGCCATCTCCATTAATCCGATCAGGATAATCGCCAGTATTCCCTTCAAAATCAGCCGTCCGGGAAAATGGATCTGCGCCAGCATCCAGACACCGGTGACGATCATTACCAGATAGGAAAGCCGCAGACCGATGGCCAACCCTTTTTTCCAATAAAAAAAGTAGCTTAGGATAAATAGGACAACCATGACACCCCAGATACTGCTGTGAATTTGCAAGAGCCATTCGCTCATTGTCATTCCCCCATTCGTCTTTTTTATTCTATCATGCGGGGCGGCAAGCAGTCCGTTGCCATGTCGCATCCCGGAGGTTTTATTTTTTCCCCGTTCTTTTCGCAGACAAGTGATCGATCCGGCCGGAGAGCCGATCGACCTTGGCCGAAAGCGCAGCAATTTGCCGGGTGAGCTCTCTTATCTCCTCTTGATTGGTCGTATCGGCTTCATTCCGACCGTCGACCGTGAAAAAATCGGTAATGGTGCTTGTCAGCAAACCGATAAACCCGATGCCGCCGACCATCAGCAGGGCGGCGATCAGTTTGCCAATTGTCGTGTGCGGATAGATATCACCGTAGCCGACGGTTGTTGCCGTCGTCACCGCCCACCACAGTGCGTTGCTTAGCGACACATGTTCCACTGTCGAAAACAGCAAGGCACTGCAGACGAGAATCACCACACTGATCGAGAACAGGTAAATGAATCCGGTCGAATAAATGAATCGGTGAATGTTCCCCGTCACTTTCCCGTTGATGCCGAGTGTGACGAAAATGTGCCGCGCACGCAAGATGCGGACAATCCGTGCCAGCCGGAACAAGGCAAATGCGGGATGCATCGGAATGATGCCCAGCAGGTCAAACGAATTTTCGATCAGAAAGGCTTTCTTGTTCGATGCGGCAAAAAAGCGGATAAAGTAGTCCGCCGCAAAAAATAATAAAATCGCATTGATCAGCCAATCCCCCGGCGCCGCGACGCGGATTCGTCCGGCAAATGAAGGAGTGACCAGCACGATCGGAATAAGTGCCAGCACGACGACCAGCATCTGGTAGATGAAAAGAATACGATCTTTTTTTTCGCTCTTCATGATTCTCCCCGCTGCTCTCATCCATTATATCTATGAGAATGATTCGCCGCGCGCGGCGAATAACGAGGGCCGGGGAACAAAACGGCAACTGCGCGTGCGCTTTTGTGACGCAAAGTTGGTCGGATCCGCTGTCAGGAACCCACCTTGCCGGGCGTTTTTCGTTCAACTCCGGTCGTTTGATACGCGGCAATCGCCTGCATGAACGCGGGACCGTACTTTGCCAATTTTCGTTGGCCGACTCCCTTGATCATCAGGAAATCACGATCGGTGACCGGCAAGCGCGCGCTCATCTCGCGCAGCGACTGATCGGAAAAAATAATGTAGGGCGGGACAAATTCTTTGGCAGCCAGCTTGCGGCGCACTTGTTTCAATGCCTCGAACAATTCGTTATGTACTTCCAGCCTCCGGGCGCGGACACGGCCCTTTTTAAACACTTTGGCTTCGCCTCTGAGCACCGGTACGGCGCGCTTAGTGAGTGCCAATGTCGGATATGCGCCGCCGCGCAGCGCCAGATACTGCTCGCCGGTGAGAAAGTCGATAAATTCGCCGATCTGTTTCTGCGTCCGGTTTTTCATGATTCCGTAGGTCGGCAACCGATCGAGATGAAAATCGGCGATTCGTTTTTCCGAAGCGCCGGCCAATACTTTAGTGACCATCGTCTTACCGTAACGCTCACGCAGCCGGCGGACGCAGGAGAGCACTTTCTGCGCATCGACCGTCACATCGGCGCTCTCGCGCTTGTCGAGACAATTACCGCAGTGACGGCACGGCGGCGGATCCGTCTCACCGAAATAACGGAGGATATAGCCTTGCAGGCACGATTCAGTATGGCAATAGCCGATCATTTGATCCAGTTTATGATATTCTTCCTCTTTCAGCGCATCATCCAGCTCCGAGTGCTCAATGAAAAATTGCTGCAGTCGAATGTCCTGCGCCGAAAACAGCAGGATACAGTCGCTTTTTTCACCGTCACGCCCGGCCCGGCCTGCTTCCTGATAGTAAGCTTCGATGTTGCGCGGCATGTTGTAATGAATGACAAAGCGAACGTTGGATTTGTTGATGCCCATGCCGAATGCGTTCGTTCCGATCAGTACCGGTACATCATCGTATAAAAAACGGTCCTGATTCTCCGAGCGCTGCCGCTCCGACATGCCGGCATGATAGCGCACTGCGGCAACTCCCGCCGCTGTCAGCCGGTCGTGCAATCGGTCGACTTCTTTGCGCGTCGCCGCGTAAATGATTCCCGGCTGGTCGCGATTCGTTTGCAGATAATCGGTTAAAAAGGCGTCACGATTCTGTCCGCGGATGACACGGAAAAACAGATTATCGCGGCCAAAACCGGTGGCGACAACCTGAGTCGGCGGGATATGCAGCAGCCGGCAGATGTCGGCAGTGACCCGCGGCGTCGCTGTGGCAGTCAGTGCGGCAACCGTCGGCCGCTTGGGGAATGCAGCAAGCACATCGGCGATGCGCCGGTAACTCGGGCGAAAATCGTGACCCCACTGGGAGATGCAGTGCGCTTCGTCGACGGCAACCAGCGGCACATGGATCCGCCGCAGTGCAGCGGTAAAACCGGGCATCTCCAGCCGCTCGGGTGCAATGTAGAGCAGTTCGCAGTGCCCGGATGCCGCCTCGGCGAGCCGCTGGTGCATTTCGGTAAAGCCGAGCGTGCTGTTGATATACGAGGCGCGGATACCGCTGGTGCGCAGCGCATCGACCTGATCTTTCATCAACGAAATGAGCGGCGAGATCACCAGCGTCGTTCCCGGGAGCAGCAGCGCCGGAATCTGGTAACAGAGCGACTTCCCGCCGCCGGTCGGCATGATGCCGACCGTGTCGCGGCCCGCAAACAGCGCCGCAATGATCTCCCCCTGTCCCTTGCGGAAATGATCGTAACCGAATTTATTTTTGAGTACCTGCAATGCCCGATCCTGCATCGGCCATGCCACCTTTAAACCATGATATTTTTATTTTACCACAGGTGGACGGACGCGTTGCACGCGACCCTTACCGACACCGCACGAGAGATGAAGCGTTTTTTTTCAGTTTCGGAGCGGATTGACACCATTTCAGAGCGGTTTTTTCGTATTTAGCGCATTTTTATCCAGTGCGGCGGTGTCCTTCGACGCAAAAAAAGTTCATATTCGGCTCCATTTCGCCATGTCGATCGTCGCCTGCGGACGGATATCGGCCTTCAGCACGTTTTTCATCATCCGCAGCGCATAATCATTGTCCTCGCGCACATTCGAGGCGCAGCAGTCGGCCGGCACAACCAATCGATAATCACGCATGTAGGCGTCGCTCGCTGTGAGCAACACACAGATGTTTCCGGCCACGCCGGTGAGGATCAAGGTGCGGACGCCGAGGTCGAGCAGCAGCGGTTGCAGCGGTGTCGCATAAAAGCCGGAATGTTTGGGTTTAATGATAAAATAGTCGTCCGGCTCCGGCAGCAGGCGTGCCGCTACATCCTGCGCGCCGCCCGCCAGCGCACGCTGGACGATATGATTCTTTTCCGAATGCCAGCGGCCGGCATTGTCATTAATAAAAATAACCGGTAAACCGGCGCTGTTCGCCCGCTCGCGCAGCGTGGACAACGGACCGGCGATGCGGCGCATCCCTGCTAGTAAAAGCGGTCCGCTGCCGAATGTGAGGGGATTCATCATATCGATAATCAGTAAAGCAGCGGGGGCGCGTTTCATGGCCTCTCCTCCGATCGTTTTCTCCTTCATTATTATTTGCGGCGCACCCACCGCTCATGCAGGAGCGCAGCAGTATCATTTTTCATATGCTAAAGTAGATTAACAATGAAAAGGAGGTGGATCGCGATGGACGAAAAAGACGAGCGCCGACAAGCGCCGCGGCGGACGCCGATGGACGATCTGGAAGATTTCTTCCGCCAGGATCCGTTCCGCGGCATTCTTAAGTCGATTGACGATTTTTTTGCAAACCATGCCTTACTTCCGAAGAGTTTTCCGGTCCGGCTCTATGAAACAAAAACAGAGTGGATTGTCGAGGCTGAGCTGCCGGGAGTCGACAAGGGCAACATTCATGTCGAGCTGCTTGATGACCGGATCCGAATTATTATCGAAAGTGACGCGGCAATGGAGGCGGAACATAAAGAAAAAGGGACGTACTCGCAGCAGCGCCGCTTTGAACGTGCCGAACGGATCGTCAGCCTGCCCTATGCCATCGATCGTGCGCAGACGCGGGCGGCATTTTCGAACGGTGTGCTGAAGATCAGCGGACCGAAGTTCCCCAGTACCGGTAACACGCTGACGATCAAGTAGGCCGCGCGGGCAGGACTTTATTCCGCGCGAGGCCGGCCAACTGAACATGAATCGCGGTTACATGAAACGATTCAGCAAATATCCGCTGATATAAGCTTCAATCATGGCTGCGACAAGCACTAATGGCAAAACGACGAGCAGAAACTGTTCTGCGGTTTTTATCAGGCAATGAGTCAGGCTATCCGTCGGTTGCCTGTTTTTTTTGCGCCGAAACATATTTTCGATTTTTTTAATCCACAGTTTTTGCAAATTTGTAGCCATACAGGCAGTCAAAATAATCGCCGCACATTCAATGATTCCATGAGGCAACAGACCCAAAAGGACAATCTTAACGAAATTTAGCCGTAAATAAACGACGACATACAGCACGAAACCAATCAACGCTCCGTTAGACACAACTGACAGCCACGGTAAAAATAAAATGGGAATGAGCGAAAGAACAAACATCCGCAAACAAGCGTTCACATTGTTTGAAAAAATGCCCGCAAATGCCCGATCATCAGACCGATAATCCGGAAACCGTCCGGCGAGTTCTTTGAAGAAGGATTGCGGATTAACATGCAAAATCGAACAGATCGCCATCGTTAGTACAATGGCCGACAGAAATACGGCCCAGCCAATGAGGAAGGCTTTTACATAGGTAAGATAAATCGTTTTGTACCGCTCTTTGATCATGTTAATCATCATTTGCACCTTCCGGCGATCGAAATAAGCATGGCTCAAAGCCGCTTGTCAATCGATTTTAGACTGAATGCGGCTGTCATTATCGGCCCCATGATAAAAAAAGGACATAAACAACTGAGGTAAAGGCTTAAAAAAGGTTATCGGAATTTCGCACCTATAACCTGCCAGTTTTTCCACCGGATCGCCATGACGGCACCTGAACTTTACCGGCATCTGCTGCCTTGCCGGTGGCATTAACGCGGAGCCTGCCAATCTTAGCAACATTGCCGGCAGTTCTGCGACACAGGATGCCAGCTTAAAATGCCGACATCTGCCTTCTATTGCGCGCCCGTGCTTCTTTGCGGTCCGGGCGGGACGGAACCATTTTCACGCAAACGACCATTATTTTTCCGGTCACACCGGTCTTTTCCGCCTGTCGATTTAGTCGTTTTTATTTTCCCCGTTGCCGCGCCGCAGACCGCCGATGAACCGGCCGAGCCGGTCAAGCCCTTCTTTGAGCTCATCAAGCGAGTAGGCATAGGAAATTCTTAAGTAGCCTTCGCCGTATGCGGAAAATGCACTGCCCGGCACCGCTGCCAGCCGCTCCTCCTCCAGTAAACGCAATGCGAATGCTTCCGAACGCATGCCGAATTCGGCAATTGACGGGAAGACATAGAAAGCGCCCGACGGCCGAACGGTGTCAAGCCGCATCTGCCGCAGTCGCTCCATCACGTAGTCGAGGCGACGCCGATAGGCGCGGCGCATCGGCGCGGCGTCGTTCTTCCCGTTTGTCAGTGCTTCCAGGGCGGCGTATTGCGTAATGCTGGAAATGCAGGAAATGGCGTACTGATGGACTTTGATCAACTGCTCGGCGATCGGCCGGTCGGCCAAGATATACCCCATCCGCCACCCGGTCATCGCATGCGACTTGGATAGACCGTTGATGACGATCGATTGCGCTTTCATGCCGGGGAGCGCACCGATCGACACATGACGCACGCCGTAGGTCAGCTCGCTATAGATCTCGTCGGAGACAATAAACACCGGCTGGCCGCGCAGCAGATCGGCAATTGCCGCGACTTCCGCCTCGCTCAGCACGCAGCCGGTCGGATTGGACGGATACGGCAACACGACGGCTTTGGTTCGTGCCGTCAAATGTGCAGCAATCTGCTTGGCCGTCAGCTTAAATGCCGTTTCGCGCGTATCGACGTAAACCGGTCGACCGCCGGCAAGAATGATCGGCGCCTCATAGCCGGGATAGGCGGGGCCGGGCAGAATCACTTCGTCGCCCGGTTCGATAATCGCCCGAAATGCCAGATCAATCGCTTCGCTGGCACCGATCGTCGTGATAATTTCCGTCTGTGAATCGTAGTGAAGATTGTATTTCTCGGCCACATATCCGGCGATTGCCCGCCGCAGCTCAAGCAAACCGGCATTGGCCGTATATGTCGTATGATTGTCGTTGATCGCCTGTTTGCCGGCTTCCTTGACATGCTCCGGCGTATGAAAATCCGGCTGGCCGAGCGTCAACGATACGGCACCGGGATAGCCGTTGACTTTGTTAAAAAAGCGGCGGATACCGCTGATTCGGATTGAGCGGACATGTCGGTTGACTAAATCTTTCATTTGCACCATTTATCATTCCTTCTTTCATTTTGGACAAGCGAAAAGCCGCGGCGCAGTACCCGCCCGCGGCTCGATAGGTTGTTTTTATTCAGTGACCGGTTCCGGCTCCGCCTGCGCCTCCGGCCTGATTTCTCGAACCCAGCCGAATTTATCTTTGAGCTTTCCGGTTTGCAGTCCGGTCAACGCTCGATACAATTTTTCCGACAGCTTGCCGATTTCTCCATTACCGACTTTAATCACCCGATCTTCCCACTTCAGGAAAACGATCGGCGAAATCACGGCCGCCGTCCCTGTACCGAATGCTTCCTGCAATTTCTGTTTTTCCGCTTTCTTGAACAGTTTTTTAACTGAAATCTTCCGCTCTTTGACCGTTATGCCCCACTTTTTCAATAGCGCGATCACCGAATCACGTGTCACGCCGGGGAGAATACTGCCGTCCAGCTCCGGCGTCCAGACTTCGTCGTCGATTTTGAAAAAGATGTTCATGCTGCCGACTTCTTCAATATACTTATGCTCGATACCGTCCAGCCAGAGAACCTGATCGAAGCCAAGTTCCTCCGCTTTAGACTGGGCCTTCAGTCCGGCCGCATAGTTGCCGCTTGTCTTAGCGAACCCAACGCCGCCGGGCACGGCCCGGACATACTGATCCTCGACATAAATCTTGACTGGCTTAACGGAATCACCAAAATAGGAGGCGACCGGCGACAGGATGACGACCAACTTATAGCTGCCGGACGGATGTACACCGAGAAACGGTTCCGTACCGATGATAAACGGACGGATATAGAGTGATTGCCCGGGTTTCGTCGGAATCCAGTCTTGCTCGATGGCAACCAACTTCTCGATGGCTTCGAGAACGAACGCTTCATCAATTTTCGGAATATTCAGTCGGTCACAGGAACAATTCAACCGTTTTAGGTTCATCTCTGGGCGAAAGAGCAGGATCTTGCCCGCTGCCGATCGATAGGCCTTTAATCCTTCGAACACTTCCTGTCCATAATGAAAAATAGCCGCTGCCGGGTCAAGCATCAGCGGAGCATGCGGCACGATCCGCGGATTATACCAACCTCTGTCCGCCGCATAATCCATTTCAAACATATAATCGGTAAAAAATTTTCCAAACCCCAAACGATCGGAATCCGGTTTTTCTTTCAACCGCTCGGCTTTTTCAAATGCGATCGGTTGCCCCATGTTCGAATCCTCCCCCGACGGCCTCCCCGCCCCCGGGGGGCAACAGGCGACCGCTGTAATTTATTGCTGCTCTTTCATTATAGCAATCCGGAGGGAAAATCGCTATACAAGGCGAAAAACTGATTGAGTCAAGTCTGTCTCTTATACACATCTGACGCT
>UQRJ01000031.1 GCA_900543345.1 uncultured Sporolactobacillus sp.
TGTCTTAGGGTCTCGTGGGCTCGGAGATGTGTATAAGAGACAGCAAGCACATGCGTCCACGGACCGGTCTTGATAAAGATATTTCGGATTATGTGTTAAAATGGACGGAAACGCAGCAATTCTTGCAGAAACTGACGGATCTGCTGCGCTTTATGCTTCCCCAGTACAAGCGTGAAGGAAAAGGCCAGCTCGTGATTGCGATCGGATGCACGGGCGGTAAGCATCGTTCTGTGGCACTCACCGAATGGCTCAGACGAAAATTATTGGAAGAGGATTATCCGGTCAGTGTCACGCATCGGGATATAGGGAAAGGATAAAAGCATGACGGAGCGAAAAAAAGTGGTAGCGATCGGCGGGGGGACCGGCCTTCCGACGATTTTACGCGGACTGAAGCAATATCCGCTGGACATTTCGGCAATTGTGACGGTGGCTGACGACGGTGGCAGCAGCGGCAGGTTGAGAAATGAATTGCAGATTCCGCCGCCGGGCGATATCCGTAACGTTCTCGTCTCGCTGTCCGATGTGGAGCCGATTTTTGAGAAACTGCTTCAGCACCGTTTCCAAACAGAAAGCGGCTTGAACGGTCATTCACTTGGTAACTTGTTAATTGCTGCACTGACGTCGATTACCGGCGATTTTGTTAAAGGCGTCCGCGAATTGAGCCGAATACTAAATGTCCATGGTCAGGTGCTCCCGGCCGCCGATCAGAGCATCGTGCTCTGTGCGCAGATGGCGGACGGCAGTATGGTGGAAGGGGAATCGCGTATTCCGACTGTTGATAAGAAGATCAATCGCGTATTCCTAAGACCCGCGGATATCCGGCCGCTGCCGGAGAGTGTGGAAGCGATTCGGTCGGCGGATCTGATTACGCTCGGGCCGGGCAGTCTGTATACGAGTGTCATTCCCAATCTGCTCGTGCCCGAACTGGCCGAAGAGCTTGTCCGTTCGCCGGCGCGCAAAGTATATGTGTGCAATGCAATGACGCAGAAGGGCGAAACGGATGATTTCACGGTATCCGATCATATCGCGGCCATCCATCGGCATGTCGGTCGTCCGTTTATTGATACGGTACTTGCCAATAACCGGCCGATCCCGCCCGATATTTTGAAGCGCTATGCGGCGGAAGAAGCCGAGCCAGTCACCATTGACCGGGAAAAATTAGAAGCCGGCGGCATCGATGTAATCGCGGCACCGCTCATCCACATGAGGAGCGGTGTGATCCGCCACGATGAATCGGCGGTCGCCGATCTACTGATGAAACTGATTGATGGGAAGAAAGTCTGATGAAGCGGAGGATGCTGCCATGTCGTTTGCCGCAGACACAAAACGTGAACTGACAACGCTTGAAGTGAACGATTGCTGCGCCCGCGCAGAACTGGCGGCGCTGACACGGATGAACGGATTCGTTTCGATTCGCAACAAACGGGTTGAGCTGGATATTGCGACAGAAAACGCAGCCATCTCCAGACGGATCTATCGCTTGATCAAGCAAGTTTATCACTATCGGATCGAGATTCTTGTTCGCCGTAAAATGCGGCTGAAGAAGAATAATGTTTATATTGTGCGGCTGAAAGAAACGGCCGGCGCTTTCCTCCGCGATTTGAAAATCATCGGCGAGGGCGGCCGATTCACTCGCGAGATCGACAACGGGTTAGTTAAGAAAAAATGTTGCCGGCGCGCGTATCTGCGCGGCGCTTTTCTGGCAGGCGGCTCGTTGAACCATCCGGAGTCGTCCTATCATCTTGAGATTTTCTCAAATTATGAAGAGCATACGTACTCGCTTGCCAAATTGATGAACACCTTTGATCTGAATGTGAAGGTGCTGCCGAGAAAAAACGGTTATATCATTTATATGAAAGAGGGAGAAAAGATTACCGATTTTCTCAGTATCATCGGAGCTAATCAAGCGTTGTTTTATTTTGAGGATATCCGGATTGTCAAGGATATGCGTAATTCAGTCAATCGTCTTGTTAACTGCGAAACCGCGAACTTGAATAAAACCGTTAGTGCGGCGATGCGGCAGATTGAGAATATCCGCTTGATCGATAAGAATATCGGCCTTGACGAACTGCCCGATAAATTGAGTGAGATTGCCAGACTGCGACTTCATCATCCCGACATTACACTCAAGGAGCTCGGCGAACTGGTGGTGGGAGAACCGATCAGCAAGTCGGGTATCAATCATCGCTTTCGAAAAATCGATCAAATTGCCGAACGAATTCGTCGAGGGCAATGATCAGATAATAGTAGTATGCGGCGTAAGCCGGAAAGGAGGAGAATAGGCTCATGGTCGAAAAAACGGTCACCGTCCGGTTAAAAGAAGGACTTCAGGCACGACCGGCAGCCTTGTTCGTTCAGGAAGCCAATCGTTTCCATTCACATATCACTCTTGAGAAGAATGGCAGAGTTGCCAATGTAAAAAGCATTATGGGTGTGATGAGTATCGCACCGGCCTACGGTGAACATTTTGTGCTTCACGCCGAAGGTCCGGACGAAACAGAAGCAATTCAGACGTTGGCAGATTTTATCGAGAAGGAAGCTGACTGAATAGTCGCTTTTGTAAGCGCTTATAAATAAGGCAGAAAAAGAAGTCCGGAAATAAAGAGCGTCCCGGACTTCTTTTTCATGCGTTTATTTTTTGCCGGCAGGTTTCAGAATGTCGTCGATCAAGCCGTAATTTTTAGCCTCTTCCGCTGTCAGGAAATGATCGCGATCGGTGTCTTTCGCGATCACGTCATACGGTTGGCCGGTCCGTTCGGAATAAATCTGATTCAGTTTTTTACGGATCCTGAGAATCCGCTTTGCGTGAATTTCCATATCCGAGGCCTGTCCTTGCATACCGCCGAGCGGCTGATGAATCATGATCTCACTGTTCGGAAGCGCGTAACGTTTGCCGATCTCTCCGGCAGTTAACAGAAAGCTGCCCATCGACGCCGCCATGCCGATGCAGATGGTGGATACTTTCGGCTTGATATACTGCATCGTATCGTAAATGGCCATTCCCGCAGTGATCGAACCGCCCGGGCTGTTAATATACAGCGAAATATCCTTCTCCGAATCTTCCGCTGCGAGAAACAGCAATTGGGCGACTACGGCATTGGCTACGTTATCGTCGATGGCGGTACCGAGCATGATGATCCGGTCCTTCAGCAGCCGTGAGTAAATGTCGTATGCCCGCTCGCCGCGATTTGTCTGCTCAATGACTGTTGGAATTAAAGGCATTGAACAACCCTCCCTTTTCCATATACAAAATGATTTTCCCTTAACACATGTCAATCATACCTTAAAGGTCAATTTAGGTCAAATGTGACGTCTGCGTTGGAAAAATTTTCTCAGGAGCAAATAGGCCCCCGAATACTGAACGTCAATCGCTGACATGACGCAAAAAGGAGGTGAGATCGCACCGAATGGAGAAAAACGCTCCGAGTTATGTAGGCAACGCCCCGCAATCACAAAAACGGCACATTTATTCACGTAATTATGACTGATTCTGAATTTCGGCAGCCGATTGTGAATGCTTTCGGTCATTGATCAATTCCGAATTTCGGGCAGAACAAAAAGGGCCGGCCATCTAGCCGCCCCTTTTATGAGTGCGCTCGAAGGGATTCGAACCCATGACACTTGGTACCGGAAACCAATGCTCTATCCAGGCTGAGCTACGAGCGCATTATCCATTTATCGACAGCAATTTTTCCATCGCTGACATTTATCTATCATAAGGGATCGGGAAGTATTTTGCAAGGGCAATTTTTGTAAAATGTTTGGGACGATGCGATCTATTCCACCTGTGCGTCTGCCCAATTCGGGCGCCACGCATGAAAATTAGGTGTTCTCATTAAGGCAAGGCTATCACCCGGTTCATACGTTATAAGTGAACTTCAATTGAGGAGGAGAACAAATATGGAGGGTTCACCTTATTCGAATAAGCCTGTTTCGTCCAATCCATATGCAGGCGGTAACGCTTATCCGGGAATGAAACCTGAAGCGAAAGCACCGACAGCGACTAGTCCGGCATTCCAAGGCAAATCGGCATATGGGCCGTGGGGTCAGTCTCCCGCCGGAAAAGGTTCGTGGAAGGGGCCGGCCGCAAGCAATACGCTACATTGTCCGCCGCAACAAGCGGGTGCGGTTTATGATCCGCAGAGTGTTAACGTCCAGGATATCTACAAACCGATTGTTGTGCAGCACATTCATCCGATGCACACGCAGATCCGGACGCATTATGTTTATGAACATCAGCACTATTATCCGCATTCGGTATCGCGTACGTGCGATGAAAAGCACTATAGTGTCCAGTGCGGACGCCCGTGTTTTCCCAAACCGCATTGCTAAGCGCGGCTGGAAAAAAGCCGGTCCCGAAGACAAGGGGCCGGTTTTTATAATGACTGGCGGTGATCGGCAAATAGCGAAATAAGTTGACGAGCCATGACCATTAGCGGAGAAAAGTGGTTTACGTTGCAATCATTCTTTACGATTCGGGGCAACTCTGCCTGGATTCGGAGCAACTTTTTCTGGATTCGGAGCAGCTTTCTCGGATTCGGGGCAAGTTTTCGGCATTCGGGGCAACTCTGCCTGGATTCGGAGCAACTTTCTCGGATTCGGGGCAACTTTTTCTGGATTCGGGGCAACTCTGCCTGGATTCGGGGCAACTCTGCCCGGATTCGGGGCAACTCTGCCCGGATTCGGAGCAACTTTCTCGGATTCGGGGCAACTCTGCCTGGATTCGGAGCAACTTTTCGGCATTCGGAGCAACTTTCTCGAATTCGGGGCAGCTTTTTCTGGATTCGGAGCAACTTTCGGCATTCGGGGCAACTCCGCTTGGATTTGCCGTTTTTTTTTACAGCGGAGATGAGTGATTGTAACAAATTTTATTTGTCTAAAGGGCTGTAACAATGTATGATAGATTTTGTTGGCCGCGGACTGCCGCGCGGACGGCCATGAAAAAATCTCAGGCAGAAGGAGCTGGCTGCCGAATGCAATCCGATAGTTCTTCGAATCAGAACCCCGGTCCCGGGCATAGTAATGAGGAAGATTCCACATCGCCCGCGGACAGTTGCCTCGACGGCAGCCGACTGCCTGGGGGGCCGATGTGCTCAAACTTCCTCTAATTTTGAGGAGGTGGCACAATGATCGATATTTATCTGACAAACGAACAGGACCAGCTGATTAAAAAAGACGAACTAGCTAAGGGGTGCTGGATTAATCTGACGCGCCCGTCCGAATTCGAAGTGCGCAAGGTAGTCGAGGGGACCGGTATTCCGTCTGACTTTATCCGCGACTCGCTGGACGATGACGAACGCTCGCGTATCGAGAAAGAAGACGATACGGTGCTGATCATCGTCGATTTTCCGGTACTCGTCGAGGATGATTCGGAATCGGCGCCGTATGATACGATTCCGCTTGGCATCATTGTTACTTCGTTTTATTTTGTGACGGTCTGCTTGGAAAGCAATCCGATTATCGACGATTTTATTCAGAACCGCATTCGCAATTTTTTTACCTATAAAAAAACGCGTTTTACGCTACAATTGCTGTACTCGATTGCCCGTTATTATCTGAAGTATTTGCGTTCGATCGATCGCAAGACGTCACTAATTGAGCGGGAACTGCATGAGTCGATGCGCAATAAAGAACTTTTCAATCTGCTGAATCTGGAGAAGACGCTCGTTTATTTTACGACGTCGCTTAAGTCGAACAATATTGTCATGGAAAAAATGACGAAACAGCGTTTTCTGCGGATGTATGAGGACGACCAGGATTTGCTTGAGGACGTGATTATCGAAATCAAGCAGGCGATTGAAATGTCGGAAGTCCATAGCAACATCTTAAGCGGAATGATGGACGCGTATGCATCGGTTATTTCCAACAATGTCAATGTGGTCATGAAGTTTCTGACGACGGTGACGATCGTTCTGTCGATTCCGACGATGGTGGCCAGCTTCTATGGTATGAATGTCGATCAGATCCCGTTTCAGCACGCCTCACATGCTTTCTGGGTCCCGATAATGATTGCGCTTGTTCTGTCAGGGATTACGGCGCTTTGGTTTTGGAAAAAGAAATATTTTTGATGAGTGGATAAGCCGTGGCGGAACTTGCGTTTCTGCCGCGGCCTTTTTATGCCCCGTCGACACGGCCGGTCGCCAATCGATCGGGTTCGCCAATGAAAGCGTAGTCATATTTGGCGGGCATTGGTATAATAAAAGCAGGGGGAAGAGGTGAACGGAAATGAGAGGCGCGCTGGTTCAGACGCAGGCATTGAAGTTGAAAATGACGCCGGCATTGCTGCAGTCGGTGAAGCTGCTTCAGTTCAGTAACGAGCAATTATATGATTACGTGATGGAAAAGGCAATGGGCAATCCGCTGATTCGGGTGGAACGCAGCACCCGGCAGATGGCGGGATTTTCCAGGACAGGCGGTGAAGCGCGAAGTGTAACGGACGTGATTGAGGAGACCGCACCGGCACCGATAGATTTTCGCGACAGGTTGCGCCGGCAACTGCACCAAATGCAGCTTGAGCGAAATGTCGTCGTTGTCGCCGATTTTCTGATTGACAGTCTCGCCGAGAACGGTTATTTGGAGGATGACCCGGCTCCGCTGCTCGAGCGAGCCGGCTTCGATGAGCGTATCCGGCGGATCGCACTGGAGGCCTTGCAGTCGCTCGATCCGGCCGGCGTCGGCGCCCGCACACTCACCGAATGCCTGCTGCTCCAGCTGCGACGAGTAAAACCACGGCAAAAATTGGCGGAACTGATTTGCCGGCGCTATAGCGACTGCTTTATTTCCGATGATTGGCAGACTGTGAGGATGGAACTCGGGGTGAGCGAAGCGGCAATTGCCCGGGCGACAGAAGTCATCCGCCGCCTGAATCCCGATCCGCTTGGGTCGATCTATTCATCTGAAGCTCAATACATCGTTCCCGATCTAACGATCCGCCGGGTGGAAAACCATTTTTTATGCGAAATCGACGACGGCGATTTTCCAACCGTTTCGATCGATGAAGAGTATCGGGACGGCATTGATGCGCAAAGCCGCGAGGTTCGTGATTATCTTCGTGAAAAGCGGGCGGAAGCGAGAGGCCTGCTCACCGGAATTTCCCGGCGCAGACAGACGCTGCTGAAAATCGGCAGACTGCTAATCGAGCGTCAGCGGCGTTATTTTGAAACGGGAAAATGGGATACGCTGATCCCGTTTACGATGAAGCAGGCCGCAAGCAGCCTGTCTTTGCATGAATCAACCGTCAGTCGTGCCGTCGCGAATAAATATGTGCAGACGCCGTACGACCTCATTCCCTTGAAAAAATTGTTTGTGCATGCTGGCGGGCGAAAGGGGGGGACGGTTTCCGCTATTCGTATCCAGGAAAAAATCCGTGGCTGGATCGACCGTGAGGATCCGCGTTCGCCGCTCTCCGATCGCCGGCTGAGTGAGCTACTCACAGCGGACGGCATGAAATGCTCGCGGCGTGCGGTTGCCAAGTACCGGATGATTTGCGGCATCGGCTCAACGGCTAAGCGGAGAAAACGCGAATAAGACGGGGATATAAAGACAACTGCAACGCACGATCATGGGGACAATTTGCGTCCCCAGGCAAAAGAAAACAATGCCGAAAGCACACGATTTATGTTTTATTCCGCCGCATCCGGGGAATACTTAAAGTGAATAGGATCGGGGGCACGGCGGCGGAGAAGCGAATATTTTTCCAAATATCCGCGCGGCCTGCTACCTCTTGGCGAGCGCGCTGGATCAATATATTTCATTTGTGTGACGAATCTGCGTCAATGAATCGTTCCCTTTGAAGATTTAGCGGTTTGATCTTGCCATGAGTCTTTGAAGTTGGTATTATGAACAGTGGAGCAGATGGGACATAAAATGACTAGGTGGGACGTATTTCGGACCGTTCCAAGGTCAATCGAGGGGGACGCTGTGGAACACTTGCTTGATCTTCAGAAAAAGCTCATCCCTGATGTCTTAGACATAATGTCCAGCCGCTACCGCATCCTTCAATCTCTTCTTTTTCTTCAACCAATCGGCAGACGCAGTTTATCCTCACACTTGGGAATGACGGAACGCGTGCTGCGCGGAGAGGTGACCTTTCTCAGCCGACAGGGACTGATCCATATGGCGTCAAGCGGCATGTATCTGACGAACAACGGGGAAGCCGTTGTCAAACAACTGGGAACCGCGATGAAGAATATCTCGGGTTTGAGGGAAATGGAAAATCAACTGGAAAACGTCCTCGGTGTTTCCAAAGCTGTTGTCGTGTCCGGCGACAGCGATCAGTACCCGCTGGTCCGAAAAGAAATCGGACTTGCTTGCGTCAAAGAGATCGAGCATTACCTGGTCGATGAAAATATCATCGCAGTCACCGGCGGCTCGACACTTGCGGCTGCTGCCGATATGATGCATCCTTTCAAGAGGGCGCACCGCAAACTTCTCTTCGTGTCCGCCCGAGGCGGGTTAGGCGAGAAAGCCGAAAATCAGGCCAATACGATCTGTGCGAAAATGGCCGAACGGGCTGAGGGACACTATCATCTGCTCCATGTTCCGGATCAGCTGAGCGATGAATCCTACCACAGTCTGATGGAAGAACCAAGTATTCATCAGATCCTGGAGCTTCTTCACAGTGCGACGATTGTCGTTCACGGAATCGGGAATGCCCGGGTCATGGCTATTCGCCGCCATAGCGACGAGGCGCTGCTCAGAGAGATCAACGAGAAGCAAGCTGTGGCCGAAGCTTTCGGTTATTTCTTCGATCGGACGGGCCGAGTGGTCTATAAGGTTCAGACGATCGGACTGCAGTGGGAAGATCTTTTCGGCGCACGGTCCGTGATTGCCGTAGCCGGCGGCAAATCGAAGGCGGAGGCAATCAGGGCTTATTTCAAAAGGGGTCCGGATTCCGTTTTGATAACGGATGAAGGCGCCGCGCAAGAGATTTTAAAAAATTTCCAAACCATCTAGGAGGTCATCTTCGAAATGACAGTAAAAGTAGGTATTAACGGATTCGGACGCATCGGTCGCTTGGCTTTCAGAAGGATTCAGAATGTTCCCGAACTGGAAGTTGTTGCGGTCAACGACTTAACTGACCCGGCGATGCTGGCCAACCTGCTGAAATATGATACGACTCAGGGCCGTTTCGACGGCGAAGTCAAGGTCGAGGAAGGTTACTTTGTCGTAAACGGCAAGAAAGTTAAAGTCCTGTCGCAGCGCGATCCCGCGCAGCTTCCGTGGGGTGAGCTCGGCGTTGATATCGTCCTCGAATGCACCGGCTTCTTTACCTCTAAAGATAAAGCAGAAGCTCACCTCAAAGGCGGCGCGAAGAAAGTCGTTATTTCCGCACCGGCCAAAGGCGATATGAAGACCATCGTATTTAACGTCAATCATCAGACATTGGACGGCTCCGAAACGGTCATTTCCGGTGCGTCCTGCACAACGAATTCACTGGCTCCGGTCGCTAAAGTGCTTAACGACAAGTTCGGTATTGAAAAAGGCCTGATGACGACGGTCCACGCTTATACCGGCGACCAGATGACGCTGGATGGCCCGCACAGAAAAGGCGATCTGCGCCGTGCCCGCGCCGCAGCGGAAAACATCGTTCCGGCCTCTTCCGGTGCTGCAAAAGCAGTTGCACTTGTTATTCCTGAACTCAAAGGCAAATTCGACGGATCCGCTCAGCGTGTTCCGGTAAAGTCCGGTTCGACGACGCTCTTGTATGCGACGTTGAAGAAGAGAACGACTGTGGAAGAAATCAACGCAGCAATGAAAGCAGCAACGAACGAAACGCTTGGTTATAACGAAGATCCGATCGTTTCTTCCGACGTTATCGGTATAACTTACGGCTCGCTGTTCGATGCAACGCAGACGAAGATTCTCGATGTCGACGGCAAGCAGCTCGTTCAGGTTGTTGCTTGGTACGACAACGAAATGTCCTATACTTCTCAGCTTGTTCGGACACTCGAATATTTTGCTAAACTGACCAAATAAGTTCGGCAAGTCATTATGAATAGACTTGAATAGCGGAAACAAAATTGTTTCCGCTATTTTCTCGGTTAGAGGCTTTTTCCGGTCGTTATCGGACGGAAAAGTGTCGAAACCGAATCATTGAACAAAGCGGAAAGAGGGAATTCATATGGCGAAGAAAACCATTCGAGACATTGATGTCAAAGGGAAAAGGGTCTTCTGCCGCTGCGATTTCAATGTGCCGCTTGACGGCAAGAAAGTTACCGACGATACGCGCATTGTAGCTGCACTGCCGACGATTAAGTACTTGATTGAACACGGTGCCCGGTTGATTCTTGCTTCTCATCTCGGTCGTCCGACACCGGAGAATAAGGAATCGCTGCGCATGAATCCGGTGGCTGAACGACTGAGTCAATTACTTGGCAAGCCGGTAGCGAAGGCCGATCAGGTCGTCGGACCGGAAGTTGAAGCCGCCGCAGCGAAACTGAAAGACGGCGACGTCCTGCTGCTGGAGAACGTACGGTTTGAAAAGGGCGAGAAAAAGAACGATCCCGAACTGGCCAAAGCTTTTGCTTCCCTGGCTGACATCTATGTCAACGATGCGTTTGGAACGGCGCACCGTGCGCACGCGTCGACCGAAGGCATCACCCATTACCTGCCGGCCGTTGCCGGATTCCTGATGGAAAAAGAGCTGAAGATCCTGCAGGCTTCGCTTGAGCATCCGAAGCATCCGTTTACGGCGATTATCGGCGGTGCAAAAGTGACTGACAAGATCGGTGTTATCGAAAATTTACTGGACAAAGTCGATACGTTGATCGTCGGCGGCGGACTCTCCTATACGTTTGTCAAGGCTCAGGGATATGGTATCGGATCGTCGTTACTCGATGCCGATAAATTGGAGATGGCCAAGGGATTCCTGAAGACCGCCAAGGAAAAAGGTGTGAAATTCCTGACGCCGATCGATACGGTCATTGCCGATAAATTTGCGGCCGATGCCAATGTCAAAACGGTTGATATCGACAAAATACCGGATGGCTGGATCGGTGTGGACATCGGACCGAAGACCGTTGCCTTGTATGCCGATGCGATTAAAAGTTCGCAACTCGTTGTCTGGAACGGACCGATGGGCGTCTTCGAAATGGATCCGTTTGCTAAGGGGACCGAAGAAGTCGCCAAAGCGTTGGCCGAAGCGAAAGATGCGACGACGATTATCGGCGGCGGTGATTCGGCAGCGGCGGTGGCCAAGTTCCATTTGTCGGATAAGATGACCCACATCTCCACCGGCGGCGGTGCATCGCTTGAATTGATGGAAGGCAAGATCCTGCCCGGCGTCGCCGCGCTGAACGATGCGGACTGACGGGCAAACTGCTGAAAGAAGGAGTGTCTGATATGTCGCGCAAACCAATTATTGCCGGAAACTGGAAAATGAACAAGACGGTGAAAGAAGCTCATGCTTTTGTTGAGGCTGTCAAGGATAAAGTACCGGCTCCCGATGTCGTCGATTCGGTTGTTGCCGCGCCGTTTATCGATCTTGATCGGATTGTGGCCGATGCCAAGGGATCCGATCTGAAGATTGGTGCCGAAAATGTACATTTTAAAGACTCAGGCGCGTTTACCGGCGAAGTCAGCCCGCTCATGCTGGAAGATTTGGGCGTGGACTACGTTATCATCGGTCATTCCGAACGACGAGCCTATTTTGCCGAAACTGACGATACAGTCAATAAAAAAGTCCTTGCGGCACTGGCCCATCACTTACTGCCGATTTTCTGCGTCGGCGAATCACTCGACGAACGGGAAGGCGGCAGATGGCAGACGGTGATCAAGAATCAGGTGACGAAGGCGTTTGCCGGCGTACCGGCGGATCAGGTTCCGCCGATTGTCGTCGCTTACGAACCGATTTGGGCGATTGGGACCGGCAAATCGGCGACGGCCGAGATTGCTGAAGAAGTCGCCGGATTTATCCGCGGCACTATTGCTGAACTGTATGATCAGAAAACGGCCGATCAAGTCCGCATTCAGTACGGCGGGAGTGTCAAGCCGGCAAATATTGCAAACTTTCTCACGCAACCGGATATCGACGGTGCGCTGGTCGGCGGCGCGAGCCTGCAGCCGGAATCATTCCTGGCACTGCTTGAGGCGGCAAAGAACTGAGAGACTGTCCTTAAATACTTAATGTTATTCATCTGCATCCGCAAGCCGGCTTTGTCCGGACATTGACGGCATTCGGACGCGGTTTTTCGAAAAAAAAGATGGGATAAGGAGAGAGATCGAATGTCTCAAATTACTGATGTATATGCCCGCGAAGTACTTGATTCGCGCGGCAATCCGACGGTTGAAGTCGAGATTCACACCGAAGACGGCGGTTTTGGCCGCGCCCTCGTTCCGAGTGGTGCGTCGACCGGCGAACACGAAGCTGTTGAGCTGCGTGACGGCGATAAGAACCGTTTCGGCGGTAAGGGCGTTTTGAAAGCTGTCAACAATGTCAATGAGGTCATTGCACCGAAAGTTGTCGGCCTGGAAGTTTCCGAACAGGTCGCTCTTGACAAAACGATGATTGAACTGGACGGTACAGAAAACAAAGGCAAACTCGGCGCCAACGCCATTCTTGGCGTCTCGCTGGCTGCTGCCAATGCGGCTGCCGATGAACTCGGCGTTCCGCTCTATCGTTATCTTGGCGGCGTGAATACGAAGGTTCTGCCGACACCGATGATGAACATTCTTAACGGTGGCAAGCACGCAGACAACAGCGTCGATTTCCAAGAGTTCATGATCATGCCGGTCGGTGCAAAGTCAATCCGCGAAGCAGTACGCATTGGTGCGGAAGTTTATCATGCACTGAAATCGGTTCTGTCGGCGAAAGGCCATCTGACCGCCGTCGGCGACGAAGGCGGCTTTGCTCCGAACCTGAAGAACAACGAAGAAGTGCTGAATACAATCATCGAGGCCATTCAGAAGGCCGGCTACAAGCCGGGCGATGACGTCAAGCTGGCCATCGATCCCGCTTCCTCGGAATTGTACGATGAGAAAACCGGCAAGTACAATTTCAAAGGCGAGGGCGTTGTGCGGACAACGGATGAAATGATCGACTACTATAAGAAGCTAGTCGACGAATTCCCGATTATTTCGATCGAAGACGGCCTGGACGAAAACGACTGGGAAGGCTGGCAGAAACTGACCAAAACACTCGGCGACCGCGTACAACTGGTCGGCGACGACTTGTTTGTAACCAACACCGATTACCTGAAAAAGGGCATCGACATGGGTGTAGCCAATGCCATCCTGATCAAGGTCAACCAGATCGGTACGTTAACGGAAACGTTGAACGCAATTGAAATGGCGCAGAAAGCCGGCTATGCGGCCGTTGTTTCGCACCGCTCCGGTGAGACGGAAGACACGTCGATCGCCGACATTGTTGTCGCGACGAACGCCGGCGAGATCAAGACCGGATCACTGGCCAGAACCGACCGTATTGCTAAGTACAATCAGTTGATGCGGATCGAAGACGGCTTGGACGACGTCGCACAATATCTCGGCAACGATTCGTTCTATAACATTAAATAAACATCAAAAGGACAGTGACATGCTCTTTTGATGTATGAGTTTTGATTAAAGTCTTGAGCCATCTTATGGCCCCAGAGAGTTAATGTTTGTTAACTCAGAGGCCATGAGTTGGCTCTTTTTTTATGATTTGAATTGATTTATGAGACAACCAACTGGAAAAGCCTAGTAGTCGTAGGATTCTTTGCAGCTGGCGGTGTCTGGCAATTAGGACTTTCCATTTTGACAACCTTCTTCCCAAATGCAAAAGGGAAAGTGACAAGTTATTATAGTTTTGCCGCGGCATTATCTTATTGGATCGGGCCGGCCCTTTGCTCTATTTTAATAACTGATGAGCCCAGGAGCATTAATAATGCTTTCTGGTTGGATATTGTTATAACATTCATGGGAATTGTCGCTGCCTTAATCGTATATATAAAAGGAAAGAGTCGTAAAAATGCGGCCGTTAAAATAATGACTGGAAAGAAACTTTAATCTATATCATCGATTAGCGATTCAATCGTTCAATTTTAACTTAGAGCAGTGTAAAAAATGGAGAATGCTGATATTATAAAAGTAGGAAAATAGGAAGCACCGCTAATTTTGGTAGTTAAATTCTCATAAAAAACTTACCAAGTTAAAGAGGTGCTTTTCTACATAAAATGAGCAGGACTAAGAGAAATTGATTTTTCGGTGAATAAAGCACCTGAATGGATAAAATTAGGGATACAGGTACGCACAGACAGGCTGGTTAAAATTCATTTTTTCCCATAGTTATCGTTTTGCCCTTTATCGAGCAGATAAGGAATAGATGAAAACCTTGCCGGAATCCATTGGAGGTGAAGGAATTAACTGTCGCTGATTTACTTTTCTGTCTAAACAAGCGCAGGCGAATTTAACTAGTCTGATGGTCAAGGAGGCGTAACAAATAGATGTGCGTCTGTCTGTGATATATGTCATATGAATTATGCCGCTGGTTCACTATGATAAACATGATAAATGTTACAATTGTTTTAACAATCTTGTGTTTGGTCAAATGAATGTGAGAGCGGGGGAAATTCAAGATGAGAAAAGATGAACCGACCATTTATGAAAGCGTTTTACAGAAAGGCTATTCCCGCCGGACCTTTTTGAAAATCTGCGCGGCTTTGGCCGCAACGATGGGGTTGGATTTTTCACAAACGGGTAAAGTGGCTCATGCTTTAAAGACTAAGAAGCGTGTTCCTGTTATCTGGTTACAGATGCAGGATTGTACGGGTTGTTCGGAATCTTTTATTCGTTCTTCTTATCCAAAAGCGGAAAGTGTTATCTTTAATATGATTTCGCTGGATTACGATGAACTTTTATCCGCTGCGGCCGGCTTTCAGGCGGAGGCGGCGGAGCAGAGTGTGCTGAAGAAATATAAAGGAGAGTATGTCCTGATTGTAGAGGGCAGTGTGCCGAAAGAGGTCGGCTATCTGACTATCGGCGGCCGCTCCGGTGAAGATTTGCTTCGTGAAGCCGCGAAAAATGCCAAAGCCGTTCTGGCATTCGGTACCTGTGCTTCATGGGGCGGAATCGCCAAAGCCAAGCCGAATCCGACGGGAGCCCGTCCGATTGCTTCCGTACTTAAGGGTATTCCGATCATTCGCGTCCCCGGCTGTCCGCCGATTGCCGAGGTGATGACCGGGGTGATCGCTCATATTGTGACGTTTGGCGAACTGCCGGAGACCGATGCACTCGGCCGTCCGAAGGCCTATTATCGCCATCGGATTCACGACAAGTGTAACCGCCGGGCTTATTTTGACGCCGGCCTTTTTGCTGAATCGTTCGATGACCCCAATCTGAAAGCTGGCTATTGCCTGTATAAGCTCGGTTGCAAGGGACCGACGACTTATAATGCCTGCGCTGAACTGCGCTGGAACGGCGGTGTTAGTTATCCGATCCAATCGGGTAATCCATGTATCGGCTGTTCGGAGGCAGATTTCTGGGATAATGGGCCTTTCTATACGCATTATGCCAAGTTGCCGGGAACGCAGACAACGATTAATCCGGATAAATGGGGTGTGGGCATTACGGCGGCGGCACTCGTCGGTGTCGGTGCCCATGCCGGCATTACGGCGGCGGTAAAGCATCATAAGGACAAAGCGCAGAAGCAGGAGAGTGATCACGATGAGTAAACGTATCGTTGTCGACCCGGTGACGCGGATTGAAGGGCATCTGCGCATTGAAGCCGATGTTGAAAATGGGAAAATTAATCATGCGTTCAGTTCCGGAACCGCGATCCGCGGCATCGAGCTGGTCGTGCGCAATCGCGATCCCCGCGATGTCTGGGCTTATGTGCAGCGGATCTGCGGAGTTTGCACGACCGTGCACGCTCTGGCGTCGATCCGTGCCGTGGAGGACGCACTCGATATTCACGTGCCGAAAAATGCCAATCTGATCCGCAACATCATGAATGCAACGATTATGTTGCACGACCACGTCGTGCATTTTTATCATCTTCATGCCTTCGATTGGGTCGATGCCATCAGCATTCTGAAAGCCGATCCGAAAGAGACCAGCCGAATTGCGCAATCGATTTCAAAATGGCCGAATTCCTCTCCCGGCTATTTTAAAAGTGTACAGGATAAAATCCGCAAGGTGGCCGAGAGCGGGCAGCTCGGCGTGTTTGCCAATGGTTATTGGGGCCATTCCGCTTATAAGCTGCCGCCGGAAGTGAACCTGCTGGCGGTGGCTCATTATCTTGAGGCGCTGGATTGGCAGAAAGAAGTTGTGAAGATTCATACGATCTTCGGCGGAAAAAATCCGCATCCCCACTATCTGGTCGGCGGTATGGCGACACCGCTGGATATTAATATGGACAACGGCATTCATTCGGAAAAGCTGGAACAAATCGATCAGCTGATTACGCAGGCACACGATTTTGTCAATCAGGTCTATCTGCCCGATCTGATTGCCATTGGTTCTTATTATAAAGATTGGGGACAGAAGGAAATCGGCGGCGGTTTAAATAATTATATCTCTTACGGTGATTTCTCCACGGGCGATATCCGCGATACGAAGCTTTACCGGGTGCCGCGGGGAATCATTCTGAACGGCAATCTCGACGACGTGCGCAATGTCGATCCTCGCGATAACAAGCAGATCGGCGAAGATATCAAACATTCTTGGTATACGTACTGTCTCTTATACACATCTGACGCTGCCG
>UQRJ01000032.1 GCA_900543345.1 uncultured Sporolactobacillus sp.
GCCATGCTGTTCATCATTACGATTACGATGGCCGGGCTGTCGATGGTCGTGCTGAACGCGCTGACCAACAATCCGTGGGGCACTTTTACCGTCGCAATGACCATCCCGATCGCCATGGGCGTTGGGCTGTACTACCGTCGAAGCGGCAATCTGAAAGGAGCTTCAATTGTCGGTTTTCTATTAATTATTGCTGCCGTCTTTGCCGGCCCATACGTGCAGGACACCGCGCTCGGTCGGCTGTTGACGCTCGATGGCAACACCCTGGCAATTCTGCTGCCGGTCTACGCGTTCTTTGCCGCGGCGTTGCCGGTGTGGCTATTGCTCACGCCGCGCGACTATCTGAGTTCGTTCATGAAAATCGGTGTCTTTATTGCGCTGATTATCGGTGTGTTCATGATTAATCCGCTCATCCGTATGCCGGCCGCAACGCCGTTTACCGGTGGCGGCGGTCCGGTGATCGGCGGTCCGGTCTGGCCGTTCATATCGATCACGATTGCCTGCGGCGCGATTTCCGGATTTCATGCTTTCATCAGTTCCGGCACGACGCCGAAAATGCTCGATCGCTGGACGGATATTAAACTCGTCGGCTTCGGGGCAATGCTTGTCGAATGTCTGGTCGGCGTGCTGGCGCTGATTGCAGCGACCGCCCTGCATCCGGCCGACTATTTCGCCATCAACGCTGCGCCGGAAGTCTTCCGCACGCTTGGTATGCATGTCGTCAATCTGCCGCACTTGAATCAAGAAATCGGCCTGGCACTTGAAGGGCGGACCGGCGGTGCAGTAACGCTGGCCGTCGGCATGACCTATATTTTTACGAGTATTCGCTGGTTCGAGAATTTGGCACCTTATTTCTTTCAATTTGTCATTTTGTTCGAGGCGGTGTTCATCCTGACCGCCATCGATGCCGGCACGCGCGTCGCCCGTTATTTGATTCAGGATTTCTTCGGCGAACTGTATAAACCGCTGAAGCGCCCGGACTGGCTGCCGGGATCAATTTTTGCCAGTTTGCTTGCTTGTTTTTTCTGGGGCTATTTACTCTTCTCCGGAGATATCGGCTCGATCTGGGTTCTGTTCGGCGTTTCCAATCAGCTGATGGCGGCGATCGGACTGATTGTCGGCGCGACCTTTGTCTTGAAAATCGCTGCACGAAAGCGCTATATGTTGACCTGCCTGATTCCGCTTGCCTATCTTTATGTGACTGTTAACGTTGCCGGCTATTGGATGATTGTCAACGTCTATTTGAATCCGCGGGCGGCGGGCTACAACCTGCTGAATGCGGTGCTGTCAATCATCATGCTCGCACTGGGCATGATCATCATGATAGCCGCTGTCAAGAAATGGATCCAGCTCTGGCGGCAGCCTGCGCGTGTTCCTTTTGACGAACTGTCACCGGCTGATTAAAATCCTGTTTAGCTGTTAAAAAATGGCGCTTTTGCTGCGCCATGGTTTGGGGCGGAAGGCGCGAGACGCTTGCGGGAAAAGCGAACGAAGACAGACCCCAGCCAGTCGCGCGCGAGGCTCACGGATCGCCCGCGGAAAGCAGCGCCTGCAGCGGAAAACAACAGCCCAGTTTCACAGCGCTTAAAAATAACAAAAAGGTTCGCCTCCTCTTGTCGGCGGGCCTTTTTTCCATCAATAAACGGCCTTGCGTGCGCCGCGGATTATTTGCAAAATAAAAAGCCGTAGCGGCCCTTTACACGAGTTTCTGTATACTTTTGTAAATTCCCTTGATGTCTTCAGGCGTTTTTCCACGCACGAGCAAACAGAAATTTTCATAACCGATTTCTTCATGTCTGTTCATCAAATGAATGAGCGCTTTAAGTCCCGGAAGATCGCTGTAGATCTTTTTAATCTCACTCTTGTAGAGATCGATGATCGAGCGTTGGACGAATTGCGGAACAAACCGCCCGGCATAAGCGCTGTGGCCTAGAAGAAGGCCGCACAGATAATCATATTTAAACTGCAACTGGCGAGTGAGATTCACCAGATGGAGGAGACGGGCGGCAGTCTTCGGATAATCCCGCTTAAACTGTTCAATATCGGCCTGTGCTTTTCTCAAGTCCTGGATACTGCTGATTGTTTTCATTCTTCACACCCCTTTCGCATCGATCGGTACCGCCGGGGCCTCTCTTCCATTATAAATACAAAACGGCCTTCGTGCACTCATCATATTGTTAACATTCGTTGAAAGCGTTTGCTGAAACGCAGCGATACCCAAACATTCGACCCATTTTCAGCGTAGCGCACTTATTGTATACTGTAAAATATATCTTTTTCATGAAAGCAATAACCGGCAGGACATGAGGAGCGGCACCTGGGGCCGCTGTTTGAAGTTTCCGTCGAATCGTGATATAGTTAGGAACCAAAAGAAGGATAAACAAAGAACGTAAAAAAACTAAATTTTAGCGTATCATAAAAGAAAACTATTGTCAAGAGCAAAAATTTGATTTGAACTAAGAGGTGCCGGAGTATGGGCGGCAATGACCGCAGGATGGAGCAAAACAGAATCAATGAAGTACTTGACGTCATCGCCGACAAGCTTGGGGAGCTGACCGGAGAGAAGCGTTCGGTGACTCACGGCGTGGTTGATTTGCGCAAGAATTTCTGGGAGGACGTCACGGTCAATCTTGACGAGACCGACGATGTCTATGAGACGCAGGCCAGCATTAAGCAGCAGGCCGAGCTGCTGTCGGAGCGTGAGCGTCGTCACGGGCAGATTACCCGGCAGCTGAAAAAATTACACCGTCTGCAGGACTCGCCGTATTTCGGACGGATCGATTTTCAGGAAGACGGCGAATCGCGGGTAGAGTCATTATACATCGGTATCGGCTCACTGATGGATACCGGCAATGAAGATTTCCTGATTTACGACTGGCGGGCACCGATCGCCAGCATGTATTACGATTATGTACCCGGTCCGGCTGGCTTTCAAACGCTCGACGGCGAGGTCAAAGGTGAGATGAAGCTTAAACGGCAGTTCATCATTCAAAGCGGCCGGCTGAAAGGCATGTTCGATACGGGGCTGACGATCGGCGATGCGCTGCTTCAGCGGCTGCTCGGCAGTCGCGCGACCTCCCGCATGAAGAGTATCGTTGCCACAATTCAGAAAGAACAGAATCGGATCATTCGTAACGAATCGGATCGCTATCTGATCGTTCAGGGCGCCGCAGGCAGCGGTAAAACGTCGGCTGCGCTGCAGCGTGTGGCGTTTCTGCTCTATCGTAATCGTAAAACGCTGCGCTCGGACAACATGCTGCTTTTTTCGCCGAATCCGCTGTTTTCCAGTTTTATTTCATCCGTCTTACCGGAACTCGGCGAAGAAAATGTGCTGCAGATGACCTTTACCGATTTCATCGAAGAGCGGATCGGCCGTGACCTGCAGACGGAAAATCCGTTTGACCAGACGGAGGCCTGCCTGACAATGACCGATCCCGATCAATATCGCATCCGTACGGAAGGGATTTGTTTTAAAGCCTCGCTCACGTTTAAAAAGCTGCTGGACCGCCGGATCGAGGCGCTGAGCGACTCCGGCATGATCTTCAGAAATTTGCTCTTCCGTGACCGAGTGATTATCTCTGCAAGCGACATTGGCCGCCATTTTTATGCGCTGCCTCGCGACCGCACGATCCTTGCGCGATTGGAAGAGACGCGGGACTGGCTGCTTCGTCGGCTCAATGTTTTTGCGAAAAAAGAACGGCGAAGAGATTGGGTACTTGCAGAAGCCGAGTTGCTCGATAAATCGGAATACGCACGGATTTTTCAGGAACTGCAGGAAAAGAAACGCTTCGGCGAGGACACATTCGACGACTATGACCGTGAGGAACAGATGTTGCGGAAAATGATTATGAACCGGCGAATCAAGCCGCTCCGTCGCCGCGTCAAGGCATTGGACTTCGTTAACGCTCAGAAGGTGTACAGCGATCTTTTTTACCAAGACCTTGGCGATGTGAAAGTGCCGGCCGAGTGGCCTGCCATCTGCCGATTGACACGGATGCGCTTTGAGGAGGGCGATTGCCCGTGGGAAGACGCCGTGCCTTACTTATACCTAAAGGAAAAAATACAGGGTAAAAGCGGCAACCGGGAGATCCGCCATTTGATCATCGATGAGGCCCAGGACTATTCGCCGGTGCAGCTGGCCTATCTGCAATCGGCCTTTCCGAAAAGCCGAATGACGATCCTCGGCGACGTTAACCAGGCCGTTTATTCCCAGAGTTTTACGGGTGAAACAATGCTGTCGGCCGGGCTGTACAATCAGGAGGAGGTCCGGAAACTGACACTGCTGCGCAGCTACCGGTCAACGCACGAAATCATGAATTTCGCCCGCCACCTTGTTCCCGGAGGCGAGCGGATCGAGCCGTTCGATCGCAGCGGCCGATTGCCGGAATGGATCGATGTCCCGGAGACAAAAAAACCGGCAGCGATTCTCGATTTGCTCTGCCGTTTCCAGGCGGCCGGCTTCGAGACGATTGCCTTGATCGGTAAAACGATGAAAGAATGCCGCGCGATGTATGAACACTTGAGCGATCGGACTGCGGTTAGGCTGATTACCCAGGAGACGTATCAATTCGATAAGGGGTTCATCATCATTCCCGCCTACCTTGCCAAGGGTATCGAATTCGACGCGGCAATCATCAACGACGCCTCCGCCGATAATTATTGCCGGGAAAATGAGCGCACGATTTTCTATACGGCCTGTACGCGGGCGATGCATCGGCTGGCACTGCTGAGTTCGGGGGCAGCGACGCCGTTTCTGAACGATGTGCCGAAAGAGCTTTACGTGCGGAGCAACTATGCCGGCCGATAAGAGGCAATAGGTCTTAAGCGGCACATAAGCTGCATTGATCCTCATCTGCCGCAGCAAGTCAGTTGCTTCGATAGAGAAACGACTTAGCGGCGCAACGTTGATCTAATCGCGAACCGCCTCCTGTGACGATTCGGCGATACAGATTGAAGGCCATCCGAGGATCGCGGTTATTTTTCTGGAATCCGCATGATGACGATCGTCCCTTTGCCGGGCTGACTGACGACCTGCAGGCTGTTGCCGTAAAAATGTTTCAATCGGCTATTGATGTTTTTAAGGCCTACACTGCGGCTTTTGCCGGACAAAAGGGAAGCGATTTGCTCCTGAGTCATCCCGACACCGTCGTCGGCGACGCGGATCAGGCGGCTGCCTTCTTCCTGTCGGACGGACAGGGTCACCGTGCCGCCCGTTTTTCGTTTGCCGATGCCATGGCGGACGGCGTTTTCGACAAGCGGTTGAATAAGCAAAGGCGGCAATGTAAAGTCGATACCGTCCGGGACGTCGATCTGAAAACGAATCCGGTCCTGAAAACGCATTTTTTCAATAACCAGATAAGATTTGACGAGCGCTAACTCGTTTCTGAATGTGCTCATGGCCGACGTATTGCGGAAATCGAAGCTGCGGCGCAGGTAGGTCGCGAACTCGGCGGTCATCTCCCGCGATTTTTCGACATCGTCGTAGCTGAGGGCAATGATCGAATTGAGAACATTGTAGAGGAAATGCGGACGGATCTGCGACTGCAGAAAGGCGACTTCCATGTTCGTTGCCTGTCCGGCCGCTTGTTTCATCAGAATCAAACCGTGGATCCGTGCCGAAAACTCGGAAAAATTAAACGGTTTCTGCAGGATATCGTTGGCACCGGCGCGAAAGGCAAGATGCTTGTCCTCGTTAATGATTGCCGCTGTCAGCATCAGTACGGGCAGATCGATCAGAGTGTACTGCTCACGTATTTTGCGACACACCTCAAACCCGGACATCCCCGGCATCATGACGTCGAGAATGACCAAATCGGGCGTTTGGTCCATCAACATCCGCAGAGCTTCGGTGCCGCTGCTCGCAGCGGCGACATTGTAGGGAATGCCTTCCAGCATATCGATCAGAATGTTCAGATTGTCCGTGTCGTCGTCAACAACGAGAATTTCTGGTGCGTTGACGTGCGGCGAGCGGTATGGCGTGGCGGGCGCCGGCTTCTGCGGCGGCCTTTCGCCGGCCTCGTGGCGGACCCGAACGGACGCACCGGCCCCCGCGCCGCGCTTGGCATCGAAAAGCGGCATCGTGAAATGGAAGGCCGACCCACGACCGGCCGCAGAGTTGACCCAAACCCGTCCGTTTTGCAATTCCGTCAATTGGGCGACAATACTCAGACCGAGTCCCGCCCCTTCGCTTTGATTCCATTGATCCCGCCGCTTAAATGCTTGAAAAATCATTGCCTGTTCCGGAGCGGGAATGCCCGGCCCGGTATCCGATACACTGATTTCGATTGCTTCCTCCAGCAACGTAGCACTCAACGTAATTCGGCCGCTTGCTGTATATTTGATGGCATTGTCGACCAGATTGTTTAGGATCTGACGGAAGCGATTTTCGTCGGCAAAGACCAACGGTAAACCGGAAGGGACATGGTCGATGACCGTGAGCCCTTTCTTTTCGGCAAGCATCCGGTAAAAAGGCAACTCCGCCTTGACGGTTGTCGATACATCGAGCGGGACACGCTTGAGTGCCAACTCCCCTTGTTTGATTTTCTCCAGATCAAGGATATCGTTTACCACGGCTGACAGTCGGTAACCGATACGGACGATCATCTGCAGTTTTTTCTTCTCTTCTCCGATTGTCTTCTGCTTATTTCCGGACATCAACGTTTGTGCAATATTAACGATGCCGTTCAGCGGTGTGCGGAATTCATGCGAGGTCTTGGCAAGAAATTCGTCTTTCAGCCGGGCAGTGCGGGTTAGCTCCCGTGTCAGCGATTCACTGCGCTCGAACGCGGCGGAAAAACGTTTGGACATGACTAAAGAAAGCATCAGGAGAAATATCAATGATGAGATGGAGTAAACGGAATTGAATGCTTTCGAACTATAAGCATTGATGGTTGTAATAATGACGTAGATACTCATCGAAAAAGCAGCCAGGGTCAGATAAATGCCGCCTTCCATCTTCTGGATTGTGGCTAAAATAAAAATATAGGAAGCATAGAGAACAGCTGAGATTGCCAGAAAAGAGTGCAGCAGCATTGTCGGCCCAGTAAAAACATCGAAAGGCAGAAAATCGAGCAACAATGTAATCAGAGACAGTGTAACAATCATTTCGATAATGTGCTTTGATACCAGCCTGGAAAAAGCAAAATAAAGATACAAGAAAACGGCAATAGTCAGCGCAATTGTATTAACTGCCTCCAGGACGGTCAGGGCATTCAGAGACAGGTCCGGAAAGAACAGATAGATGACCCGCGCCCGGCCGATCCAACTCACAGCAATTGAGAACAGCAGACAGAAAATAGAGAAAAACAACAAATGAATATCTCTGCGTCGTTGCAAGTAATAACCGAAAAAGTACAATGCCATGAAAAAGAAGGGAATAATCATCACCATATCGTTGAAAAGATCTCTGCCGTGCCGATCGGTAATCTGCGACTGTGTGCCGAAAAAAATCGGCTTGGCAATGTCCCAGCTCGTTGTTCCAAACAACCGAGCGGACTGGACGATCAGTTCGTTTGTTCCTTTTTTCAGCGGGAAATAGGCGACGTACGGGCGCAGCGATGCTCTTAGACGGTGGCCAATTGCCGGCGTGCCGCTGTGACCGATCAGCCGCCCGTTCATATAAATCCGGTTGGCGCTGTAAATAATTGTCGTCTGTAAACCAAACATCTGTCCGGCATGCCCAGCGTTCAGCAACAGGCGGTATGTGCCCGATTGGGCGATACGGTTTCTCTTCAGTGACTGCGCGTTGTTTGGTACGGAGACACGCTGGGGAGTCCCTCCCTTCCCTGCATGAATATCGCCAGGCGACAATAATCGGTTGGGATAGAAATGCCACGTTCCGTTTAGCGGAAGTATCCCGTCTTTTTCGAAGTTCCAATGCGTCAGATCTATTTGACCGTTTTCAGCCGTCGGTCCGCCGATTTCGTAAAAATGAGACCATGAGATAAAAATCAGGGAAAGACCGGCATAACATAACAAAACGGTGAATAAAGCAATAACGCGACGCATGGACAGGCCACCTCTGAGCTTGACTTTTCTATCCATTATTCTATCAGCTAAAGAAAGCAAAGAGAATCGAAGCGATTGGAAAGATCAATCTTCAAACGGCTGGAGCCCGACGTGGTATAATGCTTTTAATAGAAGTGTAATATTTGTCATCTTTTTGTAAAGGAGGATCGCGATGGATGCATATGTCGTTGATGATGAAATACTTGCCTGCCGAATACTTAGAGAAATGCTTGTACAAACCCAATCTTTCGGGAAAATTCGGACGTTTACCGATTCTGAGGAAGCACTTGAAGCTGCGAAGAAGGACCAGCCGGGAGCGGCGTTTCTCGACATTGAAATGCCGGGGATTAGCGGAATCGAACTGGCCGAAGCACTTCAGGAAAATGACGAACAGGTACAAATCATCTTTACAACCGCTTATAACGAGTATGCGGTCAAGGCGTTCGAGCTGAATGCCATCGACTATCTTCTTAAACCGATCCTGATGTCCCGTCTCCGGCAGGCAGTATCACGCATAATAAAAAACAACCGGCAAAGCATCAGGCGTGTCAAGCCGCCGGCTGAACAGTGCGGTGTCGAATGCTTCGGCAGTCTGCGCTTTTACCGGATCGATGGCGACATTAAACAATACATACCGGTCAAGTGGCGGACGTCACGGGCGCGGGAACTCTATGCGTTCTTATTGAGCGAACATGATAGTTTTGTCAGTAAAGAGAAATTAATTGATCTATTTTGGTCGGCTATTGATGCAGAAAAAGGTTCGGCACAACTGTATACGACTATTTATCAAATCCGCCAGCTGATGAAACAACTTCCATTTCGGCAAAGCATCTTAAAAAATAGCATTGGTTATTCTTTAATCCTCGCACCTAATGTAACGATCGATACGGAGGAATGGGAAAAAAAGCTTACGGTGCTTCCACCGATCGACGACACGAATTATATCGCCCATATCCATCTGTTTCAGGCCTATAAAAATCACTATTTTGCCGAATACGATTATCTTTGGGCCGAAGCCGGACGCATGCATCTTTGTCGGCTATGGTTGGATCATGCATACCGAATCCTTGATTTTCTAATTGACCGGCAAGCGTTTTCCGAAGCGTTGGGCATTTGTGAACAAATTATGCGCCTCGAACCGGATGATGAACGCACAATAAGCTATCAGATTAAACTTTATAACGCGATCGGCAGTGTGGAAGACGTCATTCGGATTTACGAGCGTTATAAGCGAGTAAAGGATGCGGTGAAACACCGGCCAAAACGGAAAAAATCGAAATAATGAGTCGGCACCCGGTCGCGTTGGCCGGAAGCGATCCAGTGAATGGTCCCGCGTCATGATCGACAAACGATGCTGTATTAAAATGGCTCTGTTTAAATGGTTGCGCCATGATTTGGAGCGGAAGGCGCAAGACTCCGGCGGGAAAAGCGAGCCAAGACAGACCCCCGCAGTGGGGAGGCTCACGGATCCGCCCGCGGGAAGTGAGCGGCTGCAGCAAAAAACAACAGCCAAGGTTAACAGCGCTATTAAAATAAAGTAAAGAAGTTTTGCCACCCAATACATGTCGTGAACCGTTTGCTTACTTTGACGATCAAGACATTGGTATGACCGTCTTTTTCCTTGTTCAGAAATGGTCCAGGTCGACGAAATATAGTTAATATGGATAGGTTTATCCATCACCGACCAAACCATTGCCTATCTTACAACGAGATTTTGCAAGGAAAAGAGGATCGGAATGATCGGCCAGCGGAAACGATCATGGTTGTTAAGAATTTTTATTGCCCTACTCGTTTTATTGATGACGAGCTGCTTTCAAGAAGGATCGATTCAGGAAGCTTCGGCGGCAGAACCCAATGTGGCAATCGACACGAAGGCACTGGCAACAGGCAGATCGATGGAAGCGGCAGAACACCGCGGTTCGTCGGGCACCAAGGCTGTACGGGGGAGCGAACGTAAATCGTCGGTCCAAGAGCAGCGGAACAATATTATTTCGCTGCTCTTGGGTGTGATATTGCTGCTGGCAGGCGGGACGTGTATCATCATTGGCCGAAATTTTCACAGTCGTGATAAATAATGAGCGACTGAGGCGCTGATCGACAACTGAATATGCCTTTTGTGACAAGGCGGCGGCGTGAAAACGTCGTTTTTTTAATACCAAAAATGTTAAAGATTTTTGGGAATAAAGGATAAGGGCAACGAAAACTCAGCCGGCGCTAGAGGCTTGGCCAAGTTTCCTTTATCGGTCCTCTGCTCTTTCTGTCGGCGCTACCGGTTTTTTTCTGCTGGGCGGGAACCGGTAACGATAGCGTAATGAAGCGCATCGTAAGCTTGGGATAAAGCCGATAGGAGAGAAAGGGATGGGTCGATGAGTCTCTTATATAAACGGAAAAAAGAGGACGAGACGATTGAGGTGAATGACCGTCGGCAAACGATGATCATCAATACCGCCGATTCGACGGTCACTCGGTTAAACGAAGCGGGAGCAGCCTGCTGGGAGCTGCTGCAGAAAAAACAAACAACGGATTCACTGGTTGCCGCATTGCTTCGTCATGGACAACAAACTGACCGAGTGGATGTCGGGCAAGTGAAGAAAGATGTTACCGCGTTTTTAACGCAAATGTTGCGTTGCGGGCTCATCGATCGTGTCGGTGAGTGAACGGGAACGCCGCCTGATCGGAACCGCTCTGCGGCAAGTGATCGTTCGTCGGGGGCGAATCAATCTGCGGGCGCGCGGTTACAGCATGTTTCCGTATATCCGGCCGGGCGACGTTTGCACGTTCATATCGGTTGATCAAACCCGACTGAAGCGGGGAGTGATCGTTCTGTATCAGGATCGCTGCGGCCGATTGATTGCTCATCGCCTGCTTGGCTGCTCGGCCGATACGTCGGGCAAGCCGCATTATCTGGCGAAAGGCGATTCTAATCGCCTGCCGGACGCTCCTTTTTCGCTAAATTGTCTAATCGGGGTGATGACGGCGATTCACGCAGATCGACATCCGTTGCGACTGACACATTTACTCCGGCGGACATGGTGTGTACTGATTCTCAATCTACCGCTGCTTTCGCGCATTGTCGCCAAATATCTTGCCGTCCGTTGTCGTTTGTTCGGCAAAGGAGGAACGCCGCCTCATGACATGGAAAACGTTGAGCGATAAAACAGGCTTCGCCAATTTCGCGCAGACCTTCCGCCTGCTCGGCCCGTTTTTGCTGCGCCATCGCGCGGCCTATATCGCTCTGGCAGCCATTATGCTCGCTCAGCTCGTCCTTTCACTCACGTTTGCGACGTTTTTCGGCCGAATAACGGACATCGCGGTCCACGGCCGCTTTACCGAACTGTTGCCGCAGACCTTAACGGGAATCGGCCTGCTGGTTGCTCTGGTGATCTGCGACTATCTGGATACCCTGTTTACAGGCAAGGCCGTCTACAGTGTCAAGAAAGATGTGAAAAATAAACTTTTTCACCATCTTTTACTCGTTAAATACGAAGAAATGACCGCTCTACGCTCGGGGGACCTGATGGCACGGTTCGACAATGATATGACTCAGATCGAAGCGATGCTTGGCAGCCGGCTGATCGATCTTCTTCGTTATCCACTTGTCTACATCTGTGTTTTTATCTATCTTTTTCATATTAATCCGCTGCTCTCGTTGATCAGTTGGCTCATTGCGCCCGTTGTGATTGCCGGCAGTGCCGTGTTCGGTTTATTGATGCGACGCAACAGCCGGCAGATCAATAATCTAACCGGTGTTAACGCGCAGACGGTCGGCGAGACGCTGCACGGATTCGATATCATCCGTTCGTTTGTCATCGAACCTGTTTTTTTTCAGCGTTACGCCGATGAAAATGAACGACTGTATCATTTGGAAATAAAAAACGCCCGGTTACGGGGGCTGTATTATGCGGGCGGTGAAACGGCCGGCGGTGCTACTTTTCTCGCCAGTCTCTGCCTGGGTGCTTTTTTTGTCTCGCGCCAACAAATGACCGTCGGCGCGCTGATGACCTTCATCTCGCTAGTCGACCGCCTTGTCTATCCGTTGACCGGAGCGGCCGGCAACTGGGCGGCGTTTCAGCGAGCTTCCGGTTCAATTGCGCGGATTCGGGAACTCCTTGCCCTGCCGGTTGAACGCCGAAGCCTGCCAACCTTCCGCAACCAGCGATCGCCGTATCGGCAGCCGCCGCAATCCGTTCGCTTTCAGCAGGTTACGTTCGCTTACGAGCAAGGAAAACCCATTCTTTCTCAATTCAATCTTTTTGTCCCGGCCGGAAAGAAAACGGCGATTGTCGGTTTCAGCGGCGTGGGCAAAACGACCATTTTTTCGCTGCTGCTCGGGTTTTATCGACCGCAGGCGGGGGACATTTTGCTGAACGGCCGGTCGGTCGCCCAGCTGGACCAGGAGGATTTGCGGCGGTGTATCGCTTATGTCCCGCAAGAGTCGGTCCTGTTTAATGCGACGATTCGGGACAACTTGCTGCTCGGCCGGCGGCAACCGGCGAGCAATGTGGAAGAAGCCCTGCAGGCGGCGGCGATCGCCGATTTTATCCATGCGCTTCCGGACGGCCTTGATACGTGTGTCGGCGAACACGGCATTCGTCTCTCGGGCGGACAGAAACAACGGTTGGCGATTGCTCGGGCGCTACTGGCGGATGCGCCGATCTTGCTGCTTGACGAAGCTACGTCGGCGCTGGACGGCGATACCGAAGAAAAAATTAAACGGGCACTTGATCGGCTGATGGCCGGCCGCACGACAATCGTGATTGCCCACCGCCTGTCGACGATCCGCAATGCCGATCGCATTGTCGTCGTTGCGGGCGGCCGCGTTGTCCAAACCGGTACACATGAATCGTTGCTGCATGAAAGCGGTCTTTACCGCCGCTTTTACCGGCAGGGAACATTAACAGACAAACAAACGGCTGATTCAGCGGTCTTAAAGGAGGAAAATATACCATGAAGACATGTCGGACGATGAATAAACGAGTGGTCCAGGTCGACGACCATCGTCTTGTTATTACCTGTGACGCACCCGAACTATGGCCGGTGATTACCTTCAGCTTTTTATCCGCCGATCGCGATGATGAAGCGCAACCGATCGATCTCGCTCTGGACATCCACGGCGGTTACGGCACGCCGTTTGCCGGCTACGAGCTGCAAAGCGGACGAGAAGGTGACCGCATTTTTTTTCGGCGGGCAGATTATCTGTTAACGATCGACGCTGCCTTCCGCACCGCCGCGATCCGGGCCAATGAACCGATTTCGCTGAAACATGCTTTGCTGAATTTGTATAGTTCTTATCTCATTCATTTGAATCAAGGTTTGCTGTTTCATGCGTCCTGCGTCATCGATCACGGCCAAGCTCATCTATTCGCCGGGCAATCCGGCGTCGGCAAATCGACCGTGGCGCTGCTTTCCTTCCCGCGAAAATTGTTGGCCGATGAAGCGGCGCTGATTAAGTTCACGAAGGATGGCGCGATAGCCTACAATTCGCCCTTCCGCAGCGAATTGACGGCTAAATACGGCGGCGATCCGACGCCCGTTACCAGTGTTCAGCTGCTTCACCAAAGCTCAAAGATCAGGCGTGAGCGACTGAACAAGGGCGACGCATTGTTAAAATTATACGATACGCTGTTTTTCTGGCAATATCGTAAGGAAGAATCGACGCGCATCCTGCGCTTACTCAAGCGATTTGTCGATCAGGTGCCCGTCTATGATTTATATTTTCAAAAAAACGACCGTTTCTGGCCGCTGATCTCCGTGCACGGGTAACGGTGCTGTAACGGGTGCCGATTATAATGAATTTATGAACGATCGATTTGAAAAAATGATCAATTGATCATTCCTTTGAGGGAGGTGAAAACAAAATGGAGAAAGTACTTGATGAAAATACCCTTCGTCCGCTTGTTCTCAGCCATGAAACTGTACATTTTGATGCCCATCGCAAAGGTTGCGATCCGAGTGGTAAGCCGAGTAAGGGTCCGGGTCATGGCGGTTGGGGTCATTAATTCCTCATTCAATGACCGATTGAGTTGGAGGTCTGTCATGGGGCAGATCTCTTTTTTTGCGCCATTGGTTGCTTGAGCAACACCGGTTTTAGCGGCAATTGAGTAATTGTTGTGTAATGTCTTTATTTTTACACTGAAAATGAAGAGTCATAACAGAAATCCGGATGATGGCGGGGAGATAGCGTTGCTTCGGCTAATACGTGCGATTTATGGTTCACGAGATACATTTCCACAGAGTAAGGGCTATTATCGATCGATTTTGCAGGACAAGCACACCGACTTAGTTGCTCCGCAACTTTATTTTTTATTGACCTCGAGAGAAAAAGAGACCCAAGTCCCCGCTTTTTTCCTCCATGCCTTGCGGCAGCAAGCACTGCGACAGGTGATGCGTAGCGGTCTGATTAAGCAAGAATTGGGACGTCTGTTGCAGCGATGCGAGCAGACAGGCATCGACGTCATTCCGCTGAAAGGGCCTTTGTTCGCCGAAAAGTATTTTGGTTCGTTGCTGGCCCGCGGGACGTCGGACATCGACATTCTGGTCAGGCCGGCGCAGCTGGAGCAGGCGATGACGGTCGCCCGCGGGCTTGGATTTAATAAGATCGTCCGCTATGAGCCGGAACATTTCCATCGTGTGCTACAAAAAGAACGACCACATGATCATTTTCCACTGAATATTGAGATCCATTGGCATTTTCTGCGCAAAAATACATCAAACTTAGATATGCGGTTCATTTGGCGCGATTCGATACGGTGCGGCAATTATCGCCATATCCGGGAATTATCCGACTTCCACACCTTTTATTTAACCGTACTGCACGGTTGGAATCACGAACTGCTCAGTTGGAAATATTTTATCGACATTATGCAACTAATTGACGTATTGAAAGACCGGCTTGACTATGAAAAACTATTGCGCTTTGCGCGGCAAACCGCGACCTACCGCCGTGTTGCCCGGACGCTGAGTATCGTCTATTATGAGTTTCCGGAGCTGAATCGCGTGTGCCTGTTGCCATGGGTAGCGCAAACGACTTACTGGTGGCGCGAGGCGGATCTGGCAGACGATCACCGGCTGAAAGCGACGCTGCGCGTACTGCTGAAACGTATCGGCCAAGTCGGCGACTACGATACGCCGCGTCAGCGAGGCGTGTTCCTCCGGCGCAATCTGCTGCCGGATCCGGCCATCATGGCCCGCATCATCGGCCCCGATAAGTTGAATTGGCCGCGCGCGCTGCAATATGTGCTTTTTCTCGGTAAATGCAGTGAAGAGATTATGCGATCCGTACCGGGATTTTTGAAAATGCGTGTGCGGAGAAAAGCGAAGTAACCAACGCCGACCGCGACAATAGGCTTAAAAAGCGCGCGGTCCGCCGCGCCCGGTCGCCGGGAAAAAGCGGTTTCGCATGGAATAATCGCGCCTGTGATACTCGCCTGTGAGCTCGGCCAAATGGGCAATAACGATTTTCGCCGTTTCATAGGTGTAGCCGCCGGTCATGATGGCTAGTGTATACGGGTAACGGTCGTAGATGATCGCCACGTCGTTGGATACACCGACATTCGGCATCCAGCCGGCTTTGTGGGCGACCGGCGACCATTTAACGCCTGCCGGAATGGTTTCATTATATTTCGTGTGTTCCAGAAGATCGATGAGCGTCCGGGCGTTATCGTCTTGCTTTGCGTCGTGATAGAGTTTGACGATATAGGTCGTTAAATCGCGGGCGGAGGTTAAGTTGGCACCGCCGGGATAGGCATATTTTCCGCCGATCTGCCGGATATAGCCGTTGAAATTTTCCCGGCCGACATAATTTTTCAGCATGACAAAGGCGATATTGTCGCTGTAGACAACTGCCTTCTGAATCAACTCACGGATCGAATAGCGGCTGCCGACCGGCCGGTATTGAATCACACCGCTGCCGGCGGTATAATCGCTGCCCCGATAGGTCAACTGCTGGTCCAAATCGAGTTGATGAGCGGAAGCCCGCGCCATGACATACATGACCAGCGGCAGTTTAATCGTACTGGCCGCCCGCCGCGGCTGGTTGGGACGGATCGTATACTCCGCACCGGTTACAAGATCGCGATAGACAAGTGTGACGTCGCCGCCGGTTTGTTTGATATACGACCGAATGGCCCGATCGGCATGTTGATCAAACGCGGACTCGGCTGCCGCGGCACGTTCGGGATTGACTAAGAAAGAACAAGCGATCATGAATAAGATCAAGGTAAAATAATATGTCGGCTGTTGCTCATGAGGTCCATCCCTGTTCGTTGGCATCATTAATCGGTGATTGCGCGTCTAGTATACCTTAAAACAGCCTGGAGTGGGGGAGGAGTTTTGCTCTGGGGCAAAAATCGTGAGCATCGCTGGAACGCGATTGTGGAAATTACGAATCGTGCAAAAGCGGCCGATAATACTTCTCTTCAGCTACTTTTCTTGCCTGGACGGCATCTTCAAAGCGCCGAAAACTGCCTAAATAATGACGATGTCTGCGAATGGTCAGCGTGGCACGGTACCGACCGGTTCGTTTATCCAATGACACCCCTTTGACGCCTGTACCGCTGTCGGCCTGTCTCTTATACACATC
>UQRJ01000033.1 GCA_900543345.1 uncultured Sporolactobacillus sp.
GTCTTAGGGTCTCGTGGGCTCGGAGATGTGTATAAGAGACAGGCATGCATCAGTGTTAAGAGGAAAGTCTGCTTTCGTGGATCGGACGATCAGCCCGAAGACGCTGCCTCATCATTAAAATGTGTGCGTTTCGGTAAAGAAAGATACACATATAAATTTTACCGGAATGTCTGTAAAATGGCAATGAATCGGTTTGCCAACCGCGATGACCTGGACAAGTTGAATGATTGCACTCAGGTTAGCACTGATTTTGTGATTGAATTGATAAAGATGAAAAGAATGAAAATAGCACATTTTTTCAATTATTGTGAAAAATGGTCCGCTTCTTGAAAAAAATGCTGAAGAAACGATAAGTAATCGTTTGTTTTTACTGATTTGCCGGTTTGCGGAGCAAAACTGAGACGGGATATGATAATAACGCGGAAAGAAAAAAAGACGGGCCGGTATCGAATCGACCGGCAGACACGTGGCGTCCGCCGGCGGCGGTCTATCGTTCGGAAAATCCGGAAAAGCGTCTGAATATCGATAATGACGGCGCATTTCTGCCACAGGGGAGCAGTGAATCCGCCGGGACGGAATGATTCAAGGGGCAGAATCGTTCCGTCCACAGATGATAAAATGAGTGTCTTTGTCCGCCTTTTTTGAACGTAGAATCCGCTGGCTCGGATACGCGTCCTGCTAACGCGGCGCCGCGCCGGCTTCGCCTTGTTCTTTCGCAGCTTAGAGGAATGGACAGCAGCAGAACGGATTGCGGCATTTGACGCATACTTCCTCACTCATGTACATAAAAAGCGGCCGGATCCGGCCGCTTTTTATGATCCTGCATCGTAGGCGCTTTCGACGGTGTGCCGAATGCTCTTGTGATCTGCGAAGCCGATGATTACACTTGTACTTAAGATATATTACTTCTTCGTAGGGGGGCACGGCCGTCGTCGTGCTTTTTCAAATTGAAGTTCATACCCGTCGGGGGTATAATTGTAAGGTAAGAGGAGGCAAAACGATGAATAAATCGCAGCAACAAGGCGACCGTACGGAAGATATTGAAATGATTATGAATCCGGATAAATCGCCTGCTTTGCCGAGAACTTCCGAGGAGAAACAAAAAATCGTTAATCGTCTGAAGCGTGTCGAAGGACAGATTCGCGGCCTGCAGAAAATGATCGAAGAAGATCGGTATTGCGTGGACGTGCTGATTCAGCTGTCCGCCGCTCAGGCCGCATTAAAGAATATCGGCTATTCCATTCTTGAACGCCATACGAAAATATGCGTGTCACGCGCCATTGAAGAAGGTCGTGGCAGTAAAGAGATTGATGAACTGCTGAAAGTGCTGAAACTGTCTTACAAGAAGCAATAGACAAGAGGTGTGGGCAGGTGAAAAAAGAATTGACGATTGGTGTCACGGGCATGACGTGCGCCGCTTGTTCAAACCGGATTGAGAAAGTTCTGAACAAAATGGACGGGGTGTCCGCCAGAGTCAATCTTGCGCTTGAACGCGCGGATATTCGATTGGATGAAGAACGGGCAACGCTGGAAGACGTGGTCCGGCGTATCGAGAAGCTGGGTTACGGCGTGCGCCGGAAGCGCCTCGACTTGGCAATCGGCGGGATGAATTGCGCCTCGTGTGCGACAAGGATTGAAAAAGGAGTCGGCGCTCTGCCGGGCGTTGTCTTTGCGCAGGTTAACCTGACGACCGAGTCGGGAACGATTTATTATTTGTCCGGTGTAATCGAACCGCAAGCGATTTTCTATAAAATTAAGCAGCTCGGGTACGAAGCGACGGAGCAGGCCGGTTTCAATGACAATCGACGGGAGAAAGAATTGAGTGATAGGCGCAATAAAGTCATCCTGTCCGCGTTGCTCTCTTTGCCGCTGTTATATACGATGGTCGCTCATCTGCCGATGCCCACCGGTCTGCCGATGCCGGGTCTGTTGATGAATCCGTGGTTTCAGCTGGCGGTGGCCAGTGTTGTTCAGTTCTATATCGGCTGGCCGTTTTATCGAAGCGCCGTACGGTCGCTGATAAATCGAAGCGCCAATATGGACGTGCTTGTCGCGCTCGGAACCAGCGCCGCTTATCTGTACAGCGTGGCGCAGACACTGCGATATCAGTTTGCCAATCTTGCCCGCCCGGATCTTTATTTTGAAACCAGTGCCATCCTGATCACGCTTGTCCTGCTTGGTAAATACTTTGAAACGCGGGCCAAACGCCGGACGACGACAGCCATTCGCGAATTGATGGATCTGCAAGCCAAAGACGCAACGGTCATTCGCGGCGGCCAGGAAGCACGTGTTCCGATTGCTTCGGTCGTGCCCGGTGATTTACTGCGTGTGCTGCCGGGAGAAAAAATTCCGACTGACGGTGTCGTGATCAGCGGTCGCTCGGCGGTCGACGAAGCGGTAATCACCGGCGAATCGCTGCCGGTCACAAAAGGGACGGGCGATCATGTGATCGGTGCGACAATCAATCAGAACGGCGCACTGGTGGTTCGTGCGGAAAAAGTCGGCAAAGATACGACATTGGCCGGTATTGTCCGGATTGTCGAAGAAGCTCAGGGTGCCAAGGCGCCGATACAGCGGCTGGCCGACAACATCTCCGGCGTGTTTGTTCCGATAGTCATATCGGTGGCCGCTCTTGTATTTGTGGTTTGGATTTCCGGCATCCGTCCCGGACAGCTTTCACCGGCACTGTCGGCTGCGATCAGCGTGCTGGTGATTGCCTGCCCATGCGCGCTCGGTTTGGCGACGCCGACGTCGATCATGGTCGGGACCGGCAAGGGTGCCGAGCATGGTATTTTATTTAAAAGCGGCGAGTACCTCGAAGCAGCTCAGAATTTGCAGTCAATTATGCTGGATAAGACCGGAACGATTACCAACGGAAAACCGGTTGTTACCGATATCGTTCTTTTCGGAGAAATGGAGAAAAATGAATTGATACGGCTGGCAGCCGCGGCCGAGCACGAAAGTGAACATCCGTTGGCCCGCGCTGTGACCGCTTATGCCGTGCAGCATATTGGTTTGAAAAAACTGTCGCCCGCCGGCCGTTTTACATCGCACACCGGATTGGGCATATCAGCGGATGTTGAGGACCGGCGGCTGACCATCGGCACAAGGCATCTGATGAACCGGGAGAAAATCGATATCCGCGAAGCGGTGCCCGAAGCTAGGCAATTCGAATCCGACGGAAAAACCGTCATGTTCGTTGCCGTCACTGGAAAAATTGTCGGCCTGATTGCCGTTGCCGATACAATCAAACCGACGTCGCGGATGACCATTGATATACTGAAGAAACGCGGCCTCGGCGTGTATATGATTACCGGAGATAACGAACGGACGGCCGAGGCGATTGCCCGGAAGGCAGGTATCGATCATGTATTTGCCGAGGTGTTACCGGAAGATAAGGCGCGAAAAGTCCGTGAGTTGCAGGGGCAGGGATTGAAAGTAGCAATGGTTGGCGACGGTATCAACGACGCGCCGGCCCTGGCAGTCGCCGACATTGGCATGGCCATCGGTACCGGTACCGATGTGGCCATCGAAGCGGCGGACGTCACGCTGGTCGGCGGCGATTTGCTGCACGTTGTCCAGGCGCTGGATCTGAGCAGAAAAACGATGCGCAATATTCGTCAGAATCTCTTCTGGGCGCTATTTTATAATGCTGTCGGTATACCGGTGGCGGCCCTCGGATTACTGGAGCCGTGGATTGCCGGCGCGGCAATGGCTTTCAGCTCTGTATCGGTGGTTGTCAACAGCCTGAGACTGAAACATGTCAAAATATAAATGGCTTTCCGCTAGAGGAAATGATTCTCATGGCTGAAAGACAGCTACCGGTGAACGGGATGAATTGCCAGCACTGCAAGAAAACGGTTTTCGAAGCGTTAACAGATTTAGCCGGTGTTTCCGATGCCCATGTCGATCCGACGAGTGGCCATGTCGAGCAAAACCGGTTTCGAGCGGATGAAAGAAGCTGTGGAAGATCAAGGATACGGACGTCATCGGCGAATAAACCGTATAGACAACGGCCCGAATGGATTTATCTGCTCGACTTTATTTTTTTGCCATTTTACAAGAATATTCCGATAGATCAACAACCTTTTTTATAGAACTATGCGCTTACATTCACTATAATAAATTAAAGTAACCGCTTAATAGTCAACGGGAATATAGGGGATGGAGAGTGAAGCCATGTTCCGGTCAAGAAAAAAACAAAAACAAATACTGCATAAACAGCAACTTGAAGAAATTGTCGGCGCGGAAAACGTGGATGATTCATCCAGTGGGAGACTTGTCTATTCCTATGACGCGACGCCTAACTATCAGGCACTTCCGGACTATGTCGTTGCCCCGGGAAACGCCGAAGAAGTGGCGTCGGTGCTGAAGCTCTGCAATCAAACGGGAACGCCGGTCTATCCCCGTGGTTCGGGCACGAATCTTTGCGCAGATACATGTCCGGTTAAGGGCGGTGTCGTTTTGCTATTCAAGCGGATGAACCGGATCCTCGAAATTGATAAAGAAAATCTGACAATTACGGTCCAGCCGGGTGTCGTCACGCAAACGATCAGTCATGCGGTTGACAAAGAGGGACTTTTTTATCCGCCGGATCCCAGTTCGATGAAGATCTCGACAATTGGCGGGAACCTCAGCGAAAATTCCGGCGGTCTGCGCGGGTTGAAATACGGCGTAACTAAGGACTATGTGCTGGCGCTGCAAGTTGCTCTTCCTAATGGCGAGCTGATTCGTACGGGTGGAAAATTGACCAAGGATGTCGCCGGTTATGACTTAACACACCTGTTTGTCGGCTCCGAAGGAACACTCGGCGTGATCACCGAGGCGACGCTGAAATTGATTCCTAAGCAGGAATCGAAGAAGACTATCCTGGCACTCTATCAGGATATCGAGATGGCGGGGCGTTCGGTATCGGCGATTATTTCCCAGCGGATGATCCCGATGACGCTTGAATTCCTCGATCAGGATACGATCCGGGCAGTCGAAGATTTTGTGCATATCGGCTTGCCGACCGATGTCAGGGCGATACTGCTCATTGTCCAGGACGGACCCGAGGCAATTGTCGAACGTGATATTCATAAAATCGCCGAGCTTTGCCGCAGCGAAGGGGCGATCGATGTGCGTCTGGCCAAGTCCGAGGAGGAAGCGAACAAGCTGGCTACCGCCCGCCGGACGGCACTCAGCGCTTTGGCACGCGTGAAACCGACGACAATTTTGGAGGATGCGACGGTGCCGCGATCGGAAATCGCCACCATGGTTCGCGCTATTTCGGAAATTGCCGCTAAATATCATGTGCGAATTTCTACCTTCGGCCATGCAGGTGACGGCAATTTACATCCGACCTGCCTGACGGACGCGCGTGATCATGCACAGATGCATCGCGTCGAACAGGCATTTGCAGAAATCTTTGCAAAAGCAATCGAACTTGGCGGGACGCTGACCGGCGAACATGGTATCGGCATGACGAAAGCGCCTTATCTGAAGTGGAAATTAGGTGAAGCAGGCGTGGCCGTGATGAAGGGCATCAAGCGGGCGATCGATCCGAACGATATCATGAATCCGGGTAAAGTTTTTGCTGAAGAAACGAAAGAAAGGATGGTGGTCGAGCAATGATGAGCGCGTCGGAGAAAAAAGCGATTCAAGAAGACTTTAAAGAGAAAATGGATTATGATGAACTGCTGAACTGTATGCGCTGCGGTTTCTGCCTGCCATCCTGTCCAACGTATATTGAAACGGGCCAGCAGGAAAAATATTCGCCGCGCGGACGGATTGCGCTGATGAAAGGAATTACGGACGGCGTTGTCGAGCCGGACGACGACATCGCTCATTCACTCGACCTGTGTCTCGGTTGCCGGGCGTGCGAACCTGTCTGTCCGTCCGGCGTCCAATACGGCCATCTGCTGGAAGATGCGCGTACCATCATTCAACACCATAAAAAACAGTCGGTTCCGGTGAAAATGCTTAGAAAGGGCATCTTCGGTGAGTTGTTCCCGAACCAAAGGTGGATGGAAACGGTTACCAGCTGGTTCGGCATTTATCAGCGCAGCGGCCTTGCTAAAGTCACCCGCAAGATTGGTTTTATGAATTTGTTCCCGGAGAGTATGCAGACAATGGAAAAAGTCCTGCCTAACGTGCCGAAACGCAAGGAGGTACGCGGCCGCCCGCATTTTTTCGAGCATGACGGGGAAAAAAAGGCGACCGTTGCGTTATTCACCGGCTGTCTGATGGATACAATGTTCTTCGCTACCAATAATGCGACAATTCGCCTCCTGCAGAAAGCGGGTTGCGACGTCGACATTCCGCAGCATCAGCTGTGCTGCGGCGCACTGCATGGACATAACGGCGAGTTAAAGCAAGCGAGGGAAATGGCCAAACAGAATATTCAGGCTTTCGAGGCTGCGGATGCGGATTATATTATTACCAATGCCGGCGGCTGCGGCGCTTTCCTCATTGAATACGATCGCCTGTTTGCACATGATCCGCAGTGGTCGGAACGCGCCAAGCGTTTTGTAGCGAAGATTAAGGACATCTCGGCGATTCTTGTCGATCTTGATTTTCAGAAAACGCATCGGCTCAAATTGCCGGAACAAACTGTCACGTATCAGGATTCCTGTCATCTGCGCAATGTCATGCATACATTCCGCGAGCCGCGTGAGCTGCTGCGCTCGATCGAAGGCGTTCATTATGTCGAAATGGAAGGCGCGGACACGTGTTGCGGATCGGCGGGCGATTACAACATTGTCCAGTCGGATATGGCGATGCAGATCCTCGATCATAAGATGAAAAAAGTTCGGAAAACCGGTGCGACAACGGTTGTCACCGCTAATCCCGGTTGTCTGCTGGAAATGAAAGCCGGAGTGGAACGGATCGGACGAACGGAAAAAATCCACGTCGTGCACATTGTCGATCTGCTGCTGGAAGCGCTCGCCTGAAAAAGAGAAATGAGAAATTCCGGAATGCGGCTGCCACCCGTGGCGCATTCCGGTTTTTTTTATTATCAGGACGTCCCGGTGAGAAAGAAGAGATCTTCTCCCGGATCGCCGGTCGTCGCTAAGCTGTCCAATAGCAACAGGATGGCGCTCACGGCTTCGGCCCATGCCCCGAAGGTCAGCTTGGCGTTCAAATCAAACAGTGCTGCCCGGTTAGCTAGCTGTTGCCGCCTTCCGAGCGCCTGCGCCAGGTCGCCGAGGCATAATAGAAACAGACCGATCATTGTAGCGATACGGCACCATAAGCGACGGTCAACAGCCAGCAGCGCAATGGTGCCCGTCATGTCCCGCAGGTGACCGGCCCACGCTCGACGGATCAGCTGCGTTTCGTCGCTACTACCCTGAATCCGTTCCAGGATGAATATCCCGTATCCCAGGACATTTATACCGATCAGATAGGCGGCGACGGGATCTCCCGCGGCAAGTTCCGTCAGCAAGGCACCGGCAGCGACCTGAATCCGGCCGCCATTCTCTAGCAGCGCCTGGCGTGTTTCTCGGTCCAGTCGCGCATCGGGTGTTTTACCGACGGCGGTCAGTATTTTACCGACGGCAAACGCAAAAAGCGCTGTCTGTCCCGCTGATTCTTTACGGCCCATCTCCGATCACCAACCGCTTTTCTGAGAATCCGGCTGCTGCATTATATTCCAAATCGTTTCATTCGGCTACACACCGCGGTTTAATCGGGGAAGGTCGATCGAATTCGTCGCACCAGGTTGGGATAAAAATCAGGATAATCGTCGATGAACCGTTTGAGCCGGCGGGCCGAACGCCAAGCCTTGCGATGCATCGATGCCGTGATGATATTTGCTTCAAGCGCTTCGTCTAGTTCATTTTGGTCGACAAGAAATAAGTGGTGATCCGGAAAAAGAATCAAATCAAGATAAAGGTCGTCAAACCATAAGGTACCTCTTGAGTCCCGCCCTATTCTTTCGACAATATCGAAATAGCATTGCACAAGATACTTCCGATCGTCGAACATCGATGTCAGCACAAATCCATCCGACGACTGGGGAAACAATTGCAGCCACGAATAGCTTCGGTCGACGGTTTTCACTCGGATGCCGCCGTAGGCAACTGACATCGGCGCCTTGATTTCATCGAAGCGGATCAGGACGGCCTCACCGCGGAAATCCGGCCACAGGAATGACTTTTCGCAGACGCGGCTGGCGACAATCCGTCGCCAGCCCCTTCGATCGGCGTACTTTCTTTTCATTTTATCTGCATTCAAGCAATCACCTTCTCTGCCTTCTCAACACTATTGTATCGCAAAAGCCCCCCGCTTCATGCACCTGAAAAGCTGCGCTGCGTCCAAAAGACGCATTGTGGAGGGGCGGACAAAAAAATACAAGACGTCTCGTCGTTTGAAACGTCTTGCGGCCGCTGCTTATCATTCAAGGGGGCGATCTATCATTCAATGACCGGCAAAACCCTGATCTCCTTTTTCATTTCGGAGTGACAGAGCGGACACGTCGGATGGTGATCAAACGAATAGGCATCTCTCATCCATCCTGCGCATGATTCGTTTGTACAGACCCAAACGACCGTTTCCGCTTCGGGAACCGGTTCCTGTGGATTGCGATTAAATCCCATTGATCAAAATCCCCTTTCCTGTTAATCTCTATATTATATCCCTTTTTGTTCGAATAATAAAATGATGCAAACGCAGGCCCGTTGATAATTTCTTTCGCAAGCCCTCAAAGGGTTGAATGTGATACGAATATTTACATCGGTAGTTCATTCATGCATAATTAGCGTTTCCAATTGTGCCCGAACTGTGATAAAGTGGACTCTGGAAAATCTGCGGCGCCATATGCCGCCCGGTTCGCCGGGGAGTTTGGTTGAAGGGATCTTTATATGAAATCTGCCTGGAAAGTGTTAAAGGAACAAATTGGGAATTTTTATTTGATTCGTCGATTGTCGCTCTACGAATTAAAAAGTGAAAATAGTAATAATTACTTAGGCATGAGTTGGATTGTGATCAATCCGCTGATTCAAATCCTGATTTATTGGCTCGTATTTGGAATTATCTTGAAGCGAAAAAGCGTACTCATGGAAAACGGAGCTGACGTCCCGTACATTATTTGGTTGATGGGCGGCATCGTTGTTTGGTTCTTTTTGCAGCCATCTGTCATTCAAGGCTCCCGCTCCATTTACTCACGGATTCGTTTCATTGCGAAAATGAACTTTCCCATGAGTGCGATACCAAGCTATGTCATTTTTGAAAAATTTTATCAGCATCTGATGCTGACGGGAATTGTTTTTATTATTTTGCAGTTTACCAGCTATCATGTCCGACTCTATATTTTGCAATTGCCTTATTTCATGTTTGCATCGTTAGTTTTTCTATTTTCATTTTCGCTGATTACTTCAACGGTTTCGACGATTGTGCGCGATTTCCATCAGATCCTGATCTCACTGATGCGGATGCTGTTCTATGTGACGCCGATCCTGTGGCCGCCCTCGGAGTTGGACAGTTGGCCGCATGTTTTCAGGGCGATCATGCTGATGAATCCGATGTACTATCTGGTGCAGGGGTATCGGTCGACGATGCTTGGCATTTCCTGGTATGGAATCGACCATTATAAGTATACGATCTACTTCTGGGCAGTGGTAGTGATACTGTTTTTGATCGGTTCAAGTATGCATGTGAAATTCAGAGATCATTTTATCGACTATTTGTAAGGTGGTCCGTCGGTTATGGAAAAATCCGTGATTGTCAGTCATGTAACAAAAAAATATAAGATGTTCAAAAATAATTCCGAGAAAATACTCGATCTGCTGCTGCCGGGAGGACGCGGGCAATCTTTTTATGCGTTGAAGGATGTCAGTTTCGAAGCGGAGAACGGAGACGTTGTCGGCATCATCGGCGTCAATGGTTCCGGAAAGTCGACGTTGTCCAATATTATTGCCGGCGTTGTGCCGCCGACGTCGGGAACGGTAACGGTCAACGGGGATGCGGCACTGATCGCGATTCAGTCCGGCCTGAAAAATGAATTGACCGGACGGGAAAATATTGAATTGAAGTGTCTGATGCTCGGTTTCAATCGCAATGAAATCGAGCGGATGATGCCGCATATCATCGAGTTCGCGGATATTGGCGATTTTATTGATCAACCGGTCAAGTCGTATTCCAGCGGGATGCGTTCCCGGCTTGGTTTTGCTATTTCCGTTCATATTAATCCTGATATTCTGATTATCGATGAGGCATTGTCGGTTGGCGATCAGACGTTTGCCGACAAATGTTACGATAAAATGAATGAATTTAAGGAAAAGGGGAAGACGATCTTCTTTATTAGTCATTCTCTAGGCCAGGTCAAGAAATTCTGCAAAAAGGCACTGTGGATTCAATACGGCGAGGTTAAGGACTATGGGCCGATTGACAAAGTCATGCCCGAATATCAGAAATTCATTAGTAGGTATAAAAAAATGAGCGAAGAAGAGAAAAATGCTTTCAAAGAAACGATTCGCCGGCGTAGGATGACCGTCTGACGAAAAAAAGCCGCTAACCGGCTATCGCTACTTGAAGTATTTTTTCCAATATCCTTTTTTGGAGGGAAATGAAAACCAAAAAGTGAGGATAAAAGGATGCAAAATTTGCATCATTGTATTATGATTAAAATGTAACCGCTTAATTATGTGAAAAATTGCTCATACTGTAAATAGACGCAAAATCTTAGGGAAGGGAGGAAGAAGGGAGCATGTCTCCCCGCAGATGAAAATGGTTCAGACTAATTTGTTGCGGATGGCTGTGGAAAACCGTAAAAAAAGTTTAATCAGACTGCTTGAGAGCCACCGGGTAGTTGGCAAATCGGAACAGTTGAATCAATGGACGCTCTCTGAACTTGAGCAAGAATGGAAGCGCTATCTTAAATGGGGGCAAAAAGATATTGGTTAGTATCCATGTGTGCAATGAAAATAGTGGTCAAACCGGTGGGAAAAGAACCGCGGTCCGCAATGGTTACCCAGCGCCGGTTCCGGGAAAAAGTCATGATGATAGAAAAAAATAACTGCGGCTCTGCAAATAGAGCCGCAGTTATTTTTTGCGGGATCGGCAATTAGCCGGTCGGTCCGGCCGAACGGATAGCGTCGGATGCTTCCGGGAATTTCTTGAAATTGTCTTTGAATTTGTTGGCCAACTGATGCGCAGTGCGTGAATAATCATCGCTATTGGCCCAAGTTTGCCACGGCAACATGACTTTGTCGGGAACGTCCGGGCAGGTTTTCGGGATGTGCAAACCGAAAATCGGGTCTGTCACGGTCGCGACATTTTTAAATTCGTCATTCAACGCCGCTTGGACCATCCGCCGCGTATAGGCAAGTTCCATTCGTTTGCCAGTTCCGTACGGTCCGCCGGTCCAGCCGGTGTTCACAAGATAAGCGCTTACGTGATGCTTATTAATTCGTTTGCCCAGCAATTCGGCGTAAACATGTGCCGGCAGCGGCATGAACGGCGCACCAAAGCAGGTGGAAAAACTGGGTTCCGGATCGGTGACGCCACGCTCCGTACCCGCCAATTTGCTTGTATAACCCGAGAGAAATTGATACATTGCTTGCTCGGGCGTCAGCAGACTAATCGGCGGCAGAACGCCGAATGCATCAGCGGTCAGAAAAATAATCGCTTTCGGATGTCCGCCGAGACTCGGTATCAGCACGTTGGGCACATTTTCCAGCGTGTAGGCGGCGCGAGTATTTTCCGTCAGCGACCCGTCGTCGTAATCGGGGCGGCGAGTGTTTTTGTCGACAATGACATTTTCCAATACGGTGGCAAACTGAATGCTGTTATAAATCTGCGGTTCTTTTTCCTTGCTCAGGCGAATTGTCTTGGCATAGCAGCCGCCCTCGATGTTGAATACGCCGTTATCGGACCAGCCGTGCTCATCGTCGCCGATCAATTTCCGATTGGGCACGTTCGACAGTGTTGTCTTTCCCGTACCCGATAAGCCGAAGAACAGAGCGACTCGACCGTCATCCCCCTGGTTGGCCGAGCAGTGCATCGACATGATCTGATGCTGCGGCAGCAGATAATTCATCACGGTGAAAATCGATTTCTTGATTTCGCCGCCGTATTCGGTACCGCCGATCAGTACGATGTGATGGGTAAAGGAAATAATGATAAACGCTTCCGAACGTGTACCGTCGACTGTCGGATTTGCTTTGAATCCCGGAGCAGAAAGAACGGTAAATTGCGCCTGATGAGTTTTCAGCTCTTCCGATGTTGGATCGATAAACAGTTGACGGGCGAACAAATTCTGCCAGGCATATTCATTGATAACCTGAATGGACAACCGATGCTGCGGGTCCGCTCCGGCGAAGCCTTTGAACACGAAACGTTCATGACGTTGGCGAAGATAATTAATAACCTTGTTGTACAAACCGGCAAAAACCTCTTCGCTGATCGGCTGGTTGCGTTTCCAGTCGATCTTGTCCTCGGTTGTGGAATCTTTCACAAAGAATTTGTCCTTTGGAGACCGCCCCGTATACTTTCCTGTCCTTACAGCCAGCGATCCCTGGTCGGTTAAAGCGCCTTCATTTCTTGCAAGCGCTTTCTCCACTAGCTGCGCAGAAGACAGATTGACAAAAGTATTGGGGACTTTCATCAATTCAGAGATGGGTGTTTCAGAAACGGTAGCGCTCATAACTTAAACATCCCTTCTTATATGAAATTCCTTTTGACACCTAAAGTATAGCACACTGAAAAATAAAGATGCCGTTATTTTTGAAAATAAGGCTTATTTTCGTGAAATTTTTCTCATAAAGAATTTTTCTATCATGCATCGGAAGAAAGCAGATTCGCTACCGTTGACAGCTTTAATTCCCTGCGTTATTATAGGTTTTATATTACGGCTGCTCTTATTCCGAGTAGGCGGAGGGACAGGCCCGATGAAACCCGGCAACCGGCCGCATGTGGCACGGTGCTAACCTGCAGCGGAGACTCCGGCCGCCGCTGATAATAAGAAGCGCGTTAGAGTTGGCCTAATCCTCAACGGGACAGGCTTTTTTCATGCCTTGAAAACAACGCGGAAGGGATAAAGCACGTTATATCTGCTGGAGGAAGCGCCCGCGGTCACTGCTACCGGCCGCCTGTCCGTAATCCTTAGACGTTTTTCATATAACTCCATATACTGTTTGAAAGGCAGGGTGATGGCAATGATGGCGAGAAACTTTTCAAGGCGGCTGTTTACTTCTGAATCTGTGACGGAAGGACATCCGGATAAAATATGCGATCAGATTTCCGATGCGATTCTTGATGCGATTTTAAAGAATGATCCAAACGCCCGGGTGGCATGCGAAACGGCGGTCAACACCGGCCTTGTCCTAGTCACAGGAGAAATATCGACAACGGCATATGTGGATATTCCGAAAATTGTCCGTCAGACGATTCGCGATATCGGCTATACCGATGCAAAATACGGGTTCGATGCGTCAAGTTGTGCGATTCTGACATCGATTGAGAAACAGTCACCGGACATCGCGCAGGGTGTCGATCAGTCATTCGAGGCACGTGAGGGAGAACTGACAGACAGTCAAATAGAAGATATCGGCGCCGGCGATCAGGGATTGATGTTCGGATTTGCAGTCAATGAGACGCCTGAACTTATGCCGATGCCGATTGCGTTGGCACACAAACTGGCTAAGCGATTGGCCGATGTCCGCAAATCGGGGGAAGTGGCTTATTTGCGGCCCGACGGTAAGACGCAAGTGACCGTAGAATACGATGAAAACGGCCGCCCGGACCGAATCGATACCATTGTTGTTTCCGCGCAGCATGATCCGGAAGTGACGCTTGATCAGATCAAACGGGATGTACGGCGGCATGTGATCGCTCCGGTTATCCCGTCCGGACTGATCGATGATAAGACGAAGTTTTTCATCAATCCAACGGGACGTTTCGTCATCGGCGGTCCGCAGAGCGACGCCGGGTTGACCGGGCGAAAAATCATTGTCGATACGTACGGCGGTTATGCGAGGCACGGCGGCGGCGCTTTTTCAGGCAAAGATGCAACAAAGGTGGATCGCTCCGCGTCTTATGCGGCGCGTTATGTGGCGAAAAATATTGTGGCGGCGGGTCTTGCCGACAAGTGCGAGGTACAACTTGCGTATGCGATCGGCGTGGCGCGTCCGGTTTCGATTTCGGTCAATACATTCGGCACCGGCAGAGCGCCAGAAGAAAGATTGGTGACTTTAATCCGGCAAAATTTCGATCTGCGTCCGGCAGGGATTATCCGAATGCTTGATCTACGAAGGCCGATTTACCGTCAAACGGCGGCATATGGTCATTTCGGACGGACCGACATTGATCTGTCCTGGGAAAAAACAGATAAAGCGGAATCGCTGCGCCGGCAGATTTTTGGTAATCTGCGTGCCAGCGGCAATTGATCTCATGTATAGGTGAAGGGGCTACTATAGGTGAAGGGGCTACGCAACCGTCGGCTCCTTTTTTTGCGATCGACGAATGCATGGCTCATTGCTTGCCTATAATGTAAGGACGGCGCGAAAAATATGTTGTGAGCGGAGCGTTCGGCCGGCGGTCAGGCAGGTGCGGCTGCGAAAGATATGACAAACGATCGATCAGGAAAAGAGGAAATGAGGTATGTCCGTACCATCGGGACCGATTCAATTAATGACTCAGGTTTGTAGCAAGGTGCTGCCGCCCGTACACGCCCGTTTGCGCGACTGGCAGCGGCGAGCCGCACGGATACCCGACCCCGAACTGCGCCGACAGGCTCTTGCCAGTATTCACTCGAAGGCGTTTCACTGTGAGGGTGGGGGAATCTATTGCCTGCTGGCGGGAAGCAAACGGAAGGATGTGCTCGATTTTATCGTCGCCTATCAAACGATCAGCGATTATTTGGATAATCTGTGCGACCGCAGCATTTCGCTTGACCCGAAAGATTTCCGCTGTCTGCATCAGGCGATGCTTGACGCGCTGACGCCGGGAACACCGCTTCATGATTATTACCGAATGCGCCGGACTGCTTCCGATGCCGGCTATTTACGAGATTTGGTAGAAACTTGTCGCGGCGTCCTCTCTCACATCGACGATTTGGCAGCTATTTTACCCTCACTGCATGAACTTGCCGGTTTTTATTGCGATCTTCAGGTTCATAAACATGTTGAGAAGGATCAGCGCGTGCCCAGACTGGTTGCCTGGTTCCACAAGTATCAGGATCAGTTGCCAGAGATGAGTTGGTATGAGTTTGCGGCGTGTTCCGGTTCGACGCTTGGCATTTTCTGCATTGTAGCTTATGCGGCTTCGCGCGGCCGTGAAATGCGCACGCTGACCGCGACGATTAAAAACGGCTATTTTCCTTGGGTGCAGGGGTTGCACATTCTGCTTGATTATTTTATCGATCAGGAAGAGGACAAGGTGGAAGGCGATCTGAATTTCTGCACCTACTATCGCGACGATCGGGAAATGATGCACCTGTCTCTTATACACATCTCCGAGCCCACGA
>UQRJ01000034.1 GCA_900543345.1 uncultured Sporolactobacillus sp.
CAAGGCTATTCGTCGGCAGCGTCAGCTGTGTATAAGAGACAGGAGTAGAGAGAGATGAACGGCATATTTCGCAGGAAGCCGGTTGAAATGTTAATCGACGAAACAAAAGGAGCAAAAGGGCTAAAAAAAGTGCTTGGACCGCTTGATCTGACCTTGCTCGGCATCGGTTGCATTATCGGTACCGGCATTTTTGTACTGACCGGTGTGGTCGCCGCTAAATATTCCGGTCCGGCGCTCGTCATATCTTTTATCATATCCGGGCTGGCCTGCTGTTTGGCAGCGCTGTGTTATTCGGAATTTTCGGCGATGATCCCCGTTGCCGGCAGTGCTTACACTTACGGCTACGCCGGACTCGGCGAGATTTGGGGCTGGATTATCGGTTGGGATTTGATTTTGGAGTATGCGGTTGCTATTGCCACCGTCGCTATCGGCTGGTCGGGTTACGCAGTCGATTTTCTCAAGAATATCGGTATTCGGTTGCCGTCCGCTATTACCAATTCACCATTTGAGCATGGGGTGATGAATGTACCGGCAATGTTTATTATTGCTTTGATTGCATTGCTGCTGATCAGCGGTGTCCGCAATACCTCGGGTGTCAACAGTATCATTGTTGTGATCAAAGTCAGCGTCGTCTTACTTTTTATTGTGCTGGGAATTTCACACGTTAAACCGGAAAACTGGTCGCCGTTTATGCCGTTCGGTTTCAAAGGTGTCGTGTCCGGCGCAGCGGTGGTCTTTTTTTCCTACTTAGGGTTTGACGCAGTATCGACGGCAGCGGAAGAGACCCGTCATCCACAAAAAGATTTGCCGCGAGGCATTATTTATTCCTTATTAATTTGTACCGCATTGTATATTATTGTTTCCGCGATCTTGACCGGCATCGTAAAATACACGGCTTACGGAACCTCGGCAGGAAGCAAAGCGCCGGTTGCTTTCGCTCTCGATCAGATCGGCATTCACTGGGGTGCGGCGCTCGTGTCCGTCGGCGCCATTTGCGGCATAACGTCGGTTTGTCTCGTTTGTATGTACGGTCAGTCACGCATTATCTTTGCGATGGCGCGTGACGGACTCATGCCGAAGATTTTCGGCCGAATCGACCCGAAACGGCGGACGCCGATTTTGTCCACCATCATCGTGGCGATTGTCTGCGCGTTAACTGCAGGACTGTTTCCGATTCAAATTGTGTCCGAACTGGTCAGCATTGGGACGTTAATTGCTTTTATCATTGTCTGCTTCGGCATTATTGTCCTGCGCCGGAAACGGCCGGACCTGCCGCGACCGTTTAAAGTTCCGCTGTACCCGGTCACGCCGATCCTCGGCATTCTGGTTTGTGCCTATTTGGTATACGGCTTGAATCCGTTGACATGGCTTCGCTTCATTGTCTGGTTCATTCTCGGGATTATTGTGTATTTCGCATACGGGCGGTCGCACAGCTTGCTTCGCCGCAGGGAAGCCGTCAATAGGGAACGAACTGTCCGCTAACCGAACTGAAAAAGCATATTGCAGGGTTTCCGCGTCCGCTGCGGGAACCCTGTTTCAGTTTTTCGCGAACCTTTGGAACCGGATGAATCGGCTGAAAAAGTGAAGAACCTGTCAAAAGTTTTCCAAAAAAGTTGCGTAGATTATTTTTTTTGCTAATGTGAAGAAAGAAAATGTAAAAACTAATCCGAGGGACGACCGATGAATAAGAAATGGTGGACAGTTATGAAAAATAAAATCACGCAGATCGATCGGCAAGCGGCGGCTGTGTATCTTTTCCGCAGTGTCTATTTTATTCTTGGCGCGGTCATCGTCGGATTGCTGGCTTACTTTATGATTCTGGTCGTCGGTAATTATTATACGGATGACGAAAAGCTGGTTATGAGCCGGACGTCGGTAGTCGTCGACGAGCAAGGCCATGAAATATCGCGACTGTACGCGGAAAATCGCGATCCGGTTAAGCTGAGCCAAGTCCCGAAACGGGTTCGCGATGCTTTTATTGTGACCGAAGACATTCGCTTTTACAAACATTCCGGTGTGGACCTGCGCGGTACCATGCGTGCGCTCGTAACGGACATTCTGTCGGGTGAAAAAGCGGAAGGCGGCAGTACGATCACGCAGCAGTTGGCGCGTAATGCCTATCTGAACAATCAAAAGACGTGGTACCGTAAATTAACCGAAGCGGCGATTGCGGTCAGCCTGGAACAAAAATACAGTAAAGATCAGATACTGGAGATGTATTTAAACCAGTTATATTTTGGCCACGGTGTCTACGGTGTGCAGATGGCTTCCCGCTTCTTTTTCAATAAAGATGTCGGTGATCTTTCCCAAGAGCAAGCGGCGCTGCTTGCTGCCCTGCCGAAAGGGCCGAACGGTTATTCGCCGATCATGCATCCAAGCAAAGCATTGCAGCGGCGCAATCTGGTGCTGACACTGCTTGCTGAGCGCGGCTATCTTTCCAATGAAGAGGCGGCCCGCTTGAAAGGGCGGACGCTTGAACTTGAGGTGCATAAGATTCAGACGCATCCCGAATACGACACGTATATCGATATGGTCAAGGATGAGGCCGAGAAACGGTTTCATATCGATCGGGACGAACTCATCCGCGGCGGGTATCGGATTGTTGTGCCGATTAATCGCAGTGCTCAGAAAGCGGCTTATCATGCCTTTAAAGAGAATCGTTATTTTCACGGGACGAATCCGAAGCGTTCGCCGCAGGGGGCATTTGTGCTGATGAATACGAATGGGGCGGTTCTGGCGGCTCAGGGCGGACGCGATTATGTCAGCGGCGGTTATAATCGTGTCGATGTCGCTCGTCAGCCTGGATCGGCTTTCAAACCGCTGGCGGTTTACGGGCCGGCACTGGATTCGCAGCGGTGGTCGCCTTATTCGCTGCTTCAAGACAAAAAAGTCAGTTATGGAAAGTACAAACCGACTAATTACAGCGGCCGTTATAATGGTAAGATGACGATGTACGATGCCATTACCATCTCGCAGAATGCTCCTGCCGTCTGGTTGCTCGACCAGATTGGCATTGAAAAAAGCAAGTCCTATTTGGCGAAGATGGGTATCCAATTGCCGGACAAGGGCCTGTCTATTGCACTCGGAGGACTGAAAAAAGGGGTGACGCCGCTGCAAATGGCCTCCGCTTACACGACTTTTGATCAGCGCGGCATCCAGTCCGAACCCTATGTCATTCAAAGTCTGTTCGATCACAACGGTACGCGCGTCGGTGCCCAAAAGCCGAAGACCAGGAAAGTTTTCAGTGCGCAAACCGCATGGTATATGACACGGATGTTGCAATCGGTTGTGAAGATCGGCACGGCACGCGCCGGCTATAGCAGTGCACAGATTGCCGGTAAGACCGGTTCGACGGCCTATACGAAGAACGGTCTGCGCGACGCCTGGTTTGTCGGCTATACGCCCGATGTGGTCGGCGCCGTCTGGATCGGTTACGACCGGACGGGTAAAGATCAATATTTATCGGGTTCAAGCAGCGATCCGGTCCGATTATTCAAGTCCGTCATCAACCAAGTGCCCGGTGAATCGCAATTGACATTTAAAAAACCCGACGGCCTGTCCGATGTCGATGAGCCGATCCGTTTGGCAAAAATCAGGAACTTGGATGCTAAGGGTATTCTCGGCAAATTTGCCATGCCTGCTCTCGAGTTGACATGGGACGGCTCCGCAGATCGGCGAATTGTCTATCGGATTTATGAGGAACAAGACGGGAAGGCCGTTTATAAAGGAAAAGTCACCGGAAAAAGTAAGTTTCGTATCGACTTCGTCAACCCGATGGCCCGGACGGCCTACTACGTCGTCCCGTATAATCCGCAAACGCGGGAGTCCGGACAGGCGTCTCCGAAAGTGGAGGCGCGTTGGTTCTCACGATTGTAGTAATTGTGAACACTTTGTGGCAGCGCCGGATAAAAAAAGCGGTTTGTCCGGTGCGTGGCGAGTGAAAAGTCCGGCCTGTTCACGTAAAATGAAAAAAGAAGTCAAAAGATATTTAACAAATGACGCTCGTTTATAGCGTAAAGCAGCGAAAGAAGATGCAACGGAATGCAGAAAATCGGTTTATTGATGATGGCATATGGAACCCCTTACAAAAGGGAGGACATCGCGCCTTTTTATACGGCGATCCGCCACGGCAGAAGGCCGAGCGACGGACAAATTGCCGAATTGGCGCGACGTTATGAGACGATCGGCGGCCTGTCGCCGCTTGCCGAACTGACAAAGCGGCAGGCATCGGTGTTGGAGCAGCATCTGAACGCGTATCAGCGCGATTTCGTTTTTAAAACTTATCTTGGACTTAAGTATATTCATCCCTTTATTGAAGATGCGGTGACGGCAATGCACCGTGACGGTGTCCAAAAGGCGATCGCGTTGGCGCTGGCTCCGCATTATTCGCTATTTAGCGTACGTGCTTATGCCAAGCGTGCGCTTGATGCGGCTCGGAAGACCGGCGGCCCCGAGATTTATCCGATCAAAAGTTGGTATCGGCAGCCGCTTTTTATCCGTTTCTGGGTCAAGCAGATTGCAGACGAATTGAACGGGGTACCGGAAGCGGAACGGGACGCCGCTATCGTCATTTTTACCGCTCACAGCCTGCCGAAACGTATCTTGGAGAACAACGATCCCTATCCGGAGCAGATTGCCGAAACCATCCGAGCGATCGTCGCACAGACGGGCGATATTCACTACGCGCAGAGCTGGCAGAGCGCCGGAAAAACCGGCGATCCGTGGCTCGGACCGGATATCCGTGATAAAATCCGTGAGTTGGCCGACTCGGGCCGGTGGAAGCACTTCATCATTTGTCCGATCGGTTTCGTGGCTGAACATCTTGAAGTGCTCTATGACAATGATTATGAGTGTCGCCGCTTGATCGAGAAATTGGGCGGGCATTACCACCGGCCGAAAATGCCGGATACCGATCCGCGGTTTATCGGCGCTCTAACCGATGCGGTACTCTCGGCGTGTCGGGAGAAAAAGCCGATCGGCCGCCATTGAAACGTTTATTAGTCGTAGTGGGAAATAGCTGCCGGGGAATAAGTTGGCGAAAATGATTAGCGATCCGCCGAGCTCATTGGCGGATTTTTTGCGTGCGCTTCACTCGATTCGGAGTGTAAAAAAAGAAAATCAGCATTCCACCGCAAGACAATGATGGTGACGACCGGCGAACGAGGGTGCATAAGGGCCTTATTGGTGAATCGAACGATAGGCAGTCATCCACAAGTGTGGATTTGACAGATGTAAACGGTTAAATATGCGGGGAGGGAAACTGCCGCTTGGACAGCTTCCTGTTGCAAAGGTGTTTATAAATGATCGGTCCGTCCCACATAGGTGATTTGTCCTGCGCCGCCGTCCAAGATCAGTTTTGTGACACTGGTATTCGGAAGCGGCGGCAGCGTTTTCCGCTTGGAATAAACGGCAACAATGCAATTGATGAACAAGCCGTGGCTGACGGCGAGAATGCGCTCTTTTCCCGACTCGCTAAATGTCTTAACGAGATGACCGATGCGACTCTGCACGTCGTTGAAATTTTCAGCGAGGCCGGTTGTGTCGGCTTTTTTGATAAAAGGAAGGCTTTTTATTTTCAAATTGTCGGGCGAGGTACTGTGTAATTCGGGCAGGTCCGCTAGTCGGCCGATGCGTTCCCATACCTCGTTTCCCGGCAATCCTTCGTACATTCCATAACTCACTTCGCGCAAATTCTGTGTCTCGATCGGCCGCAGTTCGTTCTGATCCAGCCGGGAAAGGATCAGGCGGGCAGTTGCCCTGGCCCGGCCTAAATCGCTGCTATAAACGGCATCAAACGTGATTCCGCTCAGTTTCAGACGATCACCGAGCTCGACGGCCCGTTCCTCTCCTTTAGCAGTCAGCGGCGAATCGGAAATGCCTTGAATCCTTCTTAATGCGTTAAATAATGTTTCACCATGCCGTATTAAATAAACTTCCGTCATTCATATCCCTCCGACTCTGCTCTAATAGCCTCAGCTTACTATATATTCCTTATCGGCGCAAAGCATAAAAAAATGGATTCGGGCCCGTTCAAGTATAGCTTACCGGCGGATTTTGTCGCCGCTGTCGATGCGATTGCTGGACGAGCTTCAGAAACCATTCTAAGATGAAAAAGAGAGAAAAACTTATCGGAAAGAGGTATTTTGCATGATTTACATCAATAATCGCGATATTCTTGACCAGACGCTGAACTTTGCGATGGAAGAGTATGCGCTGACTCATCTCGATATTAATGAAACCTATCTGATGTTTTACCGGATGACGCCGACCGTGATCGTCGGGAAAAATCAGAACACGGTTGAAGAGATAAACATGGACTATCTTCGCCGGCACAAGGTCGTTGTCACACGTCGGCTCTCCGGCGGTGGGGCGGTCTATAACGATCCGGGTGATCTGAGCTTCAGTTTTATTACCAAAGATAATGGCAACAGTTTCAATAACTATCGGAAATTCACCGAACCGGTAATCCGGGCGCTGCGACAATTGGGAGTTGACGCTAAACTGGAAGGGCGCAACGACCTGACTGTCGACGGGAAGAAAATTTCCGGAAACGCGCAATTTGTGACACACGGGCGGATGTTCAGCCACGGAACGCTGCTGTTCGATGTCAATCTCGACAATGTCGCTAAAGCACTGGATCCGGATGCGGAGAAATATCAATCGAAAGGGATTAAATCGGTACGCAGCCGGGTGACCAATATTCGTGAGCATCTGACGGCGGACATGACAATTCAACAGTTCCGCGAGACACTGCTGCATTCTATCTTTGCCGACCGGAGTCCGATTCCTGAGTACACGATTACCGATGACGACTGGATCGAAATCGTTGATCTGGCTAATCGGCGCTACCGCAACTGGGATTGGGTTTACGGCAAGTCGCCGGCCTTCAATGTGCAGAAAGCGCACCGTTTTCCGGGCGGCCGCGTCGATGTTCGTCTGAATGTGAACAGCGGACGGATTGATCGGGCGACGATTTATGGCGATTTCTTCGGTGTGGGCGATGTAGCGGAATTCGAGCAGATCCTTGTCGGGACAAAGTATGATCGCTGGGCCGTTGCGGACAAACTGAAGGATGTCGATGTCGCTCATTATTTTGGTAAAATTGGCCGTGCCGACCTGCTGTCGCTGTTATTTTAAATCCGCCAGGGCTTGTTCTAATCCACATAGCCGGTCATAAAATGAAACGAGGATTGAAAGCGGCGGGAAAGCAGACGCGTGAGGTGTAGGGAGGGGAACGATCGGTGAAAAAAATGGTCATCGGCTTTACGGCGGGGTATGCAGTTTATCTAATCGCCATTGCTGCTTATTTTTTTATCTTTACAAAGACGGGAGTCCCAACTGCGGCCAAGGGAACAGCGGCCGATCCGTCGCTGTTCATGAATGCGGAGCAGTTGGCGCGGAGCGCGACGTTTAATCGCTGGCGTCACTTCCTGTCGTTTGCCACAATTCCGCTTGAATGGGGACTCTATCTGCTGCTACTCGTCTCGGGCTTTTCCTTCGCCGTTCGGCGCCTGGCCGATAAAGTCTCGGGGCTGTTTGTTATTCGGTCGCTGATCTGTTTTGCCGTTCTGACAGCTGTGTCGGCGGCAGTGTTTCTGCCAATCAATTTTATCTCTTACCGGCTTTCCCGCGATTACGGTTTGTCTGTTCAGCCGCTGACCGGCTGGTTGCGCGATCAGGGAGTCGATTTTGCCGTTAACAGTCTGATTGGGTTTATCGTCGTGACAACCATATTTTTCTTCATCCGACGCAATCCACGCAACTGGTGGCTGCCGGTCTGGCTGCTGGCCGTTCCCTTTGCTGTTTTTCTCATCTACATCCAGCCGGTGGTGATCGATCCGCTTTATCATCAGTTCCGGCCGCTGCCGGAAGGCGCGCTGAAAACGGACATCCTGCAACTTGCCTCCCACGCCGGGATACCGGCGAATAATGTTTATGAAACCGATATGTCGACGGAGACAAAGACAATGAATGCCTATGTGAACGGGATCGGTTCGCATTTGCGGATCGTTCTCTGGGACACGACGGTTCACGGACTCAGCCGTCGGGAAGTGCTATTTGTCATGGCTCATGAAATGGGACACTATGTGATGCACCATATTGCCTGGTCGCTGGCGGCCACGCTGGCGGGCCTGCTGATCGGTCTATGGCTGACGGCCCGTCTGCTGCTGCACTTAACGGCGCGCGTAGGACCGCGGCTGAATATCACTCACCCGGGCGATCTGGCGGCGCTGCCGCTTGTGCTGCTTTTGTTTGCCCTCCTGTCGTTTGCAGCCGAACCGGTTGAAAATGCCGTCTCGCGTCAATTTGAGCATGCGGCCGACCGTTACGCGCTGCAGCTGACCGACGACCCGCAAGCCGGAATTTCCGCTTTTCAGAAGCTGTCACGGACGAGTCTGGGCGAAATCAATCCGCCGGCACTCGTCAAATGGCTGCAATACGATCATCCGACTATGTTGGAGCGCATAGAATATTTCGAGCACAGCAATTCCGGTCGAAAGTAGATGAATTTTCTCAGTGACTCGTCGCTATTTTACCGGCGGATTGTGCTAAACTAAGAAAGACGGACGGGCGAGAGGGCCACCGCTGCGAACGGCCCGCCGCGATTGGTGCGGGCGATCCCCGTCCGGTAAGAAAAAAGAACGAGAATAGAGGAATGGTGGATGGGAACAGGAAAGAAAAATGTGGCGGTTCTCTACGGCGGGAAATCAACGGAATATGAGATTTCGCTGCTGACCGCTTTTTCGGTGATTAATGCAATGAATTTTGACCGTTACCGTATTTTTCCGGTACATATTCGGCAGAACGGGCGCTGGATTGCCGGATCGGAGATCACTAAGAAATTAACCAGCAAAGATCAGCTGCTGCTGCATGAAGACCGGCAACTGGCGACGACGGCGCAGCACTGGCTGGCACCGTCGTCGCCGGAAACGGCGCAGCGGCCGGACATTGTTTTTCCGCTGTTGCACGGGCCGAACGGGGAAGATGGCACCGTTCAGGGATTGTTCGAATTGTTGAATATTGCCTATGTTGGTTCCGGTGTGGCCGGTTCGGCAACGGCAATGGATAAAGTGCTGATGAAGGATCTGTTTGCGGCCCATCATATTTCCGGCCCGGATTATCTTTCGGTAACGCATTATCAATGGGAGCAAGACGCCCCCGGCGTGATTCTGCAAGTGAAAAATACAATCGGCTATCCGTGCTTTGTCAAGCCGGCCAATTGCGGTTCCAGCGTCGGTATCAGCCAGTGCCTGAGTGAAACCGATCTATCCGCGTCGATTGAAAACGCGTTCCGATTTGATCGAAAAATTATTATTGAGGAAAAGGTCAGCGGCCGGGAAGTCGAAATCGGTGTGATCGGCAATCATGAGCTGTCGGTCTCCGTTCCGGGAGAGATTGTCACCAAAGAAGCGGCGTTTTACGACTATCAATCGAAATATCGGGACGGAAAAAGCACATTGATCATTCCCGCCGATCTTTCGCAGAAAGTACAGGCCGAGCTGGAGGATGTTGCCAAGCGAGTATTTCGGGCGCTCGATCTTACCGGTTTGGCCCGTGTCGACACTTTTGTGCGCGACAAGGATCAGCGGGTCCTTGTCAACGAAGTCAACACGATGCCCGGATTTACGCAGTACAGCATGTTTCCGTTACTCTGGCAGCACACCGGCATTGCCTATCGGCAGCTGATCGAGAAATTAATCGATCTTGGCCTTGAGCGGCATGAGGAAAGGCAGCATATCCAGTATCGGATTGATCCGGATGATCAATGATTAAACGAAGCGAAGGCCTTGCTGATTAGACGAGGCAACTAAAGCGACAGGCATCATTTCATCCTGCCCGGGAAATGATGCCTGTCGTGCGTATTGGCTTGCAGTGAGCCGCTCGTTATCCTGAAAATTGTAGCAGGAGGCTGCCCCGTATATTAAAAATAGCCCCTTTGGAATGGATTTGCTCAGCAACCCATTCCAAAGGGGCTCGTTCATAATCATAGCCTTAATGAAGAATTTTAATCGTGATCGCCCGTCTGCCGAATTGCAGGGATTGACTTTTTGAGGGGAAATGAATATCTATTCGCTTTCCCTTGATGTTTCCGCCGGTGTCCGCTGCCGTAAAGACACCGTAACCGGGGATGAGGACGCGTGAGCCGAGCGGAATGAGATGGGGATCGACGGCAACGACTCTTGCGTTCGGATTGTTGCCGAGATCGACGCCCGTCGCCGTGCGCCCGCCTAATGCGTAACTGGTTGCCACGACAGTCAGCGACGAGCCGGAAGACGGCGTTTGCCGCTGCGGGCGATAGCTTGTTTTTTGAATGATCCTCGACGAACGCGATTGTTCTTTTTTTTGCGCCGCTTCGGCCGCTGCTTTTTTAGCGACTTCGGCACGCTTATGCGCCGCTTCGGCGGCCGCCTTTTCCGCAGCTGCTTTTCGCGCTTCTGCTTGCTTTTTACGCGCTTCGGCCGCTGCTTTTTTCTCTGCTTGCTTAATTTCAGATGCTCTTATCTGGAACACTTTGGCTTCGTCGGTATGACGATAAATTTCATAGAGCGCCGTTTTCGTATCCGCTCCGACAATGCCGTCCTCTTCGATCCGGTAATCGGACTGAAAAGCTTTTGTCGCTTCGGTTGTCGGCGTATCGAATGTTCCGCTGACCTTTCCGTTATAATAGCCAAGTTGATGAAGCACTTCCTGAATCTCATACACCGGAAAACCCGAGTCGCCTTGTTTCAGCAAACTATTTCCGAATATCAGATGAATGTCTTTGTTGCCTGTTTGCCCGGTTGCCTCGCTTAAAGCGAAACCCACCGAGTGCCGATGGAGTTCAGGGTCCTCACTCTTACTGATCTGACTATCATTTGTACTGCTGGTCTTGGCCAGGACGATGGTTGTCGGTGCGAGTACACCGATACAAACCGCGAGGCTGGTTACCGCCGACAGCCTTTTAATGATATTCATACAGTTTAACCTCCCTTAGGTTTGTGAAACAGGCACTTGCCTGCTTCACATCCAACGGTAATTGTAAGCGTCGAATATATCAGGCAGGTTTTAGCCTGATTACAGTTCTGTAACAACCGGATCATCTTATCCGCATTTGTCAATACCATTTACAAGATATTTAGCTATTTTTATGTGTAAAAATTCCCATAGTCGTGCAAAAAAAGTCGGATAACGATAAAAAAAGTCTAAAATGGTCAATTGGTGACCGGTCATTGCTCTCGCTAGTTGATTTTCCGACAGAAGCGTAGAATAGAAATAGTTAAAAAAGGTGATCAGACTTTTGGTCGCCAATGCTGTCAATCGGGAGGACCAAGCGTTGGAAGCAAAAAAAATCAATGATTCACGTTCTGTGACGTCAATTCAGGTCATGCCGAACGATACAAACAATCACGGCACTTTTTTCGGCGGAAAGCTGATGATGTATGTCGATAATATCGCCGCGGTCGCCGCCATGCGCCATGCGCGGCAACCGGTCGTGACGGCGTCGATCGACTCGGTGGATTTTCTGTGTCCGATTAAAGCCGGATCATCCGTTTGTCTGGAGGCGTTGGTGACATGGACACATCATACGTCAATGGAAATATTTGTAAAAATAGTCACAGAAGATCTGATGACGGGAAAGCGGATGTTGTGCACAACCTGTTTTCTAACATTTGTCGCTTTAGGAGCGGATGGAAAACCGTCGCCCGTTCCCAAAGTCATTCCGGAGACGACGGAAGAGAAGATGTTGCATGAGTCGGCCGAGCGGCGTTATCGCCACCGCAGAAATCGGCGGATTGAGACGCGAGCTTTCACATCGAAACTGACGCTTGAAAAACCATGGAATCGGTAACCTGGCGATCTGTGCGGGCGTCACACCATTGCCGGCTTGTGGCATAGTATGGTAATGAGCCGGGTCAGCCGCTCAAATATAGGTAAAGGAGCGAGTGACGAGATGGGTGCGACTTACGGAGGATATAACGGTTTCGCGTTAATTGTTGTGCTGTTTATTTTGCTGATCATTGTAGGCACCGCCTACGTTTATTAATGACCGAGAAATAAAAATTCCCGCCGAAAATCTGGCGGGAATTTAACGAAGGGGCCGCGTTATGCGGCTTTTCGTTTGCTCTCGATAAAGCGGCGCAGTCTGGCAAATACGGGGATGATCAATAGCGTCAGCAGCATTCCTTTCAGCAGATTGAACGGCATGACCCCATAGACAATCAGCGTCAGCAAATTGTTGATACTGCGGTTTGCCGCCCGCGCGAAAGAGACAGCTTGATCGACACTGAAACCGAGAAAGCGGGCATATCCCGGAAAAATCAGATAATAATTGGCAACCGCCATGATGAGCGTCATCGTGATAGTGGCGACGGCCATGCCGACGGCCAGGGCGGAGACGGATTTTTTGCGCCGATAGAACAGCCAGGCGACGACAATCAGAATGGAGCCCGCCGCCAAGTTGGCCATCTCGCCGACCGGTACAACGGTCAGTGAACCGGAAAGCAGTACGTGCAGGATGTTTTTAATGGTTTCAATGATGATTCCGGCGACGGGTCCGTACATCATCATGCCGATTAGCGCCGGAAGATCGCTGAAGTCAAGCGTCAGAAATCCGGGAATCATCGGCACCGGGAAGGCAATATACATAATTAAAAATCCCATTGTCGCTAAAAGCGAAAGAACCGTCATTTTCTTGATCGATGAATGTGACAACGATACCACCCCATAAGATTTTTTTCGGGATGATGTGCTGAGCGGTCGTATGGTGCGATCGCATGAACCGGGAAAAACGAAACCCCGGGAAAAAGATTCCCCGGGGCAATTATTCCTGATCATGCAGCGTAAAACAAAACAAACAGAAACGCCGACGACACGCCGCATCATCCTTCTTTCATCCAGACTCTACTGTCGGTTCCGGCATCTCACCGGATCTGCCTTTCGGCTCGCGGACTCCGGACTTTGCGTCCGATACCGCCGGTCGGGAATTACACCCTGCCCTGAAGGAAAAGATTATTCACTTTTCAACCCTTATTTTACATGAAACGGAAGTGTTCGGCAATCCTTTGCTCCTGAATTCACAAAAAATTAGATAAAGTAATCGAGGATCAGGCCGACTGACAGCAACAGGCCGAACAATGTTTGCTGCTGCGCCGTCGCCTTCATGGCCGGCATCAGCTGGATCGACCGAGTTTTGCCGATGAATAGTTTCGTCGCTTGAACCGCTTTCGGCAGACTGGCGAAAACGATCAGCAACCAGGCCGACTCGACGCGGAAAATCATCAAGCCGATGATCCACAAGTAGGAAACAGCAAACAGAGCGGCCAATAGCATGACGGCCCGCTGGCGGCCGAGCAGGATCGGCAGTGTCCGCCGTCCCTTGGCTTTGTCGCTGCTTAGATCGCGGATGTTATTAGCCATATTAATGCCGCCGACCAGGAGGCCGATCGGAATCGAAATCAGCACCGTGTTCAACGTCAATGTGCCGACCTGAATAAAAAAAGTAATCCAGATAATAAAAACGCCCATAAACAAACCGGAAATCAATTCGCCGAACGGTGTGTAGGCAATCGGTAGCGGGCCTCCCGAGTAGAGGTAGCCGGTCAGCATACAAATTGATCCGGCAAGGGCGATCCACCAACTGCTTCGCACACAGATATAGGCGCCGATCAAAACGGCCGTGCCGCAGAGCCAGAGGGCTAGGTTCAGGATGGTCCGCGGGCGGAACCCGTCGCGTACGATGCTGCCGCCGATCCCGACGGACTCCGCGGTATCCAGCCCGCGCTGATAATCAAAATACTCGTTAAACAGGTTGGTGGCGATCTGAATCAGCATCGAAGCAATCAACATGGCCAGAAACAGTAAAAAATCGGGATGGCGCAGCGGGAGCACCAGTGCGGTTCCGAGCGCAACCGGAACAAATGATGCCGTCAGCGTGTGCGGGCGGATCATTTTCCACCATTTTTTGAAGCCGGTATTTTTTGCGAGTTCGTCCATCTATTACTCAGCTCCCAATCTATGATTTAAAAAGAGAGATTGATTGAATCGACCGAATTTGACACGAAATCGACAAATTAATCATCCTCAGTTTATGTAAAATGGCAGCGACTGTCAATGCAGGCGGTGGTTGAAAAAAATGGTTGATTGGGCAGCCTGCCGCACTGATTTGTTATAATTAAAAGAAAAAGAAAAGACGGCGAAGACATTGCTGCGTTATACTTTAGCCTTTTTACGTAAAGGCGATCGTATTCTGATGATCAATCGAGAGAAAAATCCGTGGCGGGGAGCATGGAATGGCATCGGCGGGAAGATTGAAGCGGGGGAGACGCCGGCAGCTTGCGTCGTCCGGGAAATTCGCGAGGAAACGGGAATCCGGGGTGTTTCGCCGCTTTTCCGCGGTGTGGTTACCTGGAATCCGGATGGGGAGCCGCCGCAGGGAATGTACGTATTTATTGCCGATGTGACCGGAAGCGGTCCGGCCACTCCGCAACGGACACGTGAGGGTATATTGGAATGGAAATCGGTCGACTGGCTCCTGGACACTGAAAATTACGGTACCGTTCCGACACTGCGGGTATTCATGAAAGATGCACTGGATCCGTCCGGCTGTGCACCGGCGGAGTACCATTGTACATTTGCCGGAAAAAAGATCGTCCAGACGCAGATCCGCCTACTGAAGAAGCAGATTACGACGGGCGCCTCGGCAGAAAAAAGGTGATCAGAATCATCAGGCAGGCGATCACTCCCATCGTGAACACGATCCAGAAATCAATGCCCATCTTACCGATCAGTATCGGCGCGATCAACAGAGCAATGCCCGCCAAGGTGGCGATGATGCCCATTGTCATAAAAAAAAGACGGACGCTGGTCATCTTTTTCGTGATCGGCCGCGGCAAACGAAGTGTTTTTCGTTTGCGAATCAGCATCGTCCCGAGCAGTATCAAAATGAGGCCCAGTCCCATTAGCATGATATGACGAATTACCATTCTACTTAATCACTCCTGATTATTAACAATTGCAATCGATTTGGACAAACAAAAAAGGCAGCCGCCCGCAAGCATTTGCCTGAAAAAAATGCCCCCTCTTTGCTTCGAACGCGGTTTAATCCATGGACGCGTCCGCCTGTTCCACCGGCAGGTCCGCCGTACAATGCGGACATTTTGTCGCCTTGAGCGCAATGGTCGACAGGCAGTACGGACACGTTTTTGTTTCCGGTGCGGCGGTTTTTTTTCGCGACGCCTTATTTATCAGTCGGACAGCGAGAAAGATAGCCGCCGCTACAATCAGAAAATTAATCACCGTATTGATAACTGTCTCTTATACACATCTGACGCTGCCG
>UQRJ01000035.1 GCA_900543345.1 uncultured Sporolactobacillus sp.
GAGATGTCTTAGGGTCTCGTGGGCTCGGAGATGTGTATAAGAGACAGTCCTTATCCATCACCTTTCGGCCGGCACCCGTCTTGCTCAATTGATTCTTCGTCCGCTTCCCATGGGAAAGTGGCCTCTTTCCGCCCTTCGCCGAAGCAGACGGCGGATCTGCGGCGAACTCGTGAGTGCCAGCGCGACCAGCGACAGCAACGACACGACGATGCCCGCCGTCAGCCCTGGCGTCCGATAGGTAAAGCGGATCGTATTTTTCCCCTCATTCACCGGAACGATCATCATCCCGTCGGCGTTCAATATATGAACACGGCGGCCGTTAACCGTCGCCGACCAGCCGCGGTCATACGGCACACTGAAGAAAGCATACTTGTCGGCATATGAACGGATCACCGACGTGAAGCCATGATTGTCGTGGCGAAAGGAGAGCGACGACTCAGCCCGCCGCGCCGCGACATCCTTCTTGTACGATGAATCATCAAGCGCTCCCAGCTCGGAATCGGGAATGCGCACCAGCCGGTTTTTAACGCTTCTGATTTCGCTATTGGACAGAACCACCGCTTTGAGCAGTGCCAGATGACGGAATTCAGTGGAGATTGAGCGAAATTGACGCTTAGTCATGTAATAGTCATAGGTAAAACCGATTGGTGGAATATTTTTATTTTCATAAAGATAAACCATACTCGTCCCGTTAAAAAATTCCGTGTACAGTTTCCGGTCGCTGCGCAGTTTTGTATCCATCGAAAAACGCTCGGACAACAACACCTTCAGTCCGTACATCGGCTCCGGAATAATCGTCTTGACATCGCGTGGCGAGCCAATCGAACGGTAGAATTGGAAAATCGACCCGTTAACCATGCTTGTAAACGAATTCACCGTCGGCAGCCCGGAAACCATCGGCAGATTCCAGCCACCGTCACTAATGCTGACCCGGTAATCCTGCCGTTTCGGCAATGTCTCTTTCATCAACTGCCCGGTTCGCACGACATTATCATAGGTCTGTTTCGGAGCCTGATAGTTGTAAATCGAATGAATGGCGGTAATATTAAACAGACCCGGTATCGCCGCGAACAGCACAACTGCCGTCGTTGCGGCCGGCAGCCATTGTCCACTGCGGAAGCGGTGCACCATCAGGTAGTAAACAGCGATCAGTCCCAGTACTGTCATCGCCACATAGATCAGAAAAAGATCGAGATGGAACACGGCACTGCGCTCACTCTCGCTCCACGGATAGAAGAGCAGGAACAGAACTAGCAACCCGGCCGCACCCGTTGTTGCCAGCAGTCCTTTTTTCAGCTCACGATCCGCTTCGACGCGATGTTCAAGGACGACTGCCGTCATCAGCGCCAGCAAAAGCACCGGCATGTAGAACCAGCGCGCATAATAGGAGGAATTCAGCAGATAAAACAAGCTGTTCAGCAGCGGCACGCATGCCATCACAACCAGTAGGCGGACGAGACGGCTTGCCCAGTTTTTTCGCCAGCGAATCATAAAAGCCGCCGCGCCGACGATACCGAAAAGTGGCAGATAGGCGCCGCTCGATGTGAAATCAGACGGGTAGATTGCCGACTGATGCGGCATGATATCGGCCGGCATCAAAAAGGCCTTAATAATCTCCAGATAGCGGCTGCCGTCGAATACAAGTGCGGACGGTCCATAAAGAAACGAATCAAGCCGCGGATTCTGCAGCGTGAACAACACTGCCGGCAAGAAAATGACGCAAGACGCCCCGACGCCAAGTACCGCTTCCCACAAGACGGCCGGCAGCCGGCGGATAGCCGCGCGGAAATCCTCGGCAAGAAAGCGGACGCAGTAATAAAGGAGCAGAAATATCGCCTCTCCGGCAAAGAAGAAGAAATTTAACGCCGCATTCAGCGCCACAGCCAGCGCGAACCCCGTCCGTTTCTTCTCCAGCACCAATCGATCGAGCCCGACGAGCAGCAGCGGAAAAAAGGCGACCACATCATGAAAGTGATTGAACATCAGATTGACGGCGGTAAACCCGGAAAAGGCATACAGCAGCGCGCCGATTACCGCGTAATTGTCGTCCTGCACGTAGCGGCGGATATAGGCGTACGATGTCAGCCCGGCCGTGCAATACTTCAACATAAACATCGGTCCAACCACATAGGGGAAAAAGTAAGGCGGAAACAGCAGACTCAACCAGAAAAACGGACTGCCGATCGTATAAAAACTGTAAGAGCCAATAAAATTACTGCCGAGATCCGTATACCAATTCCAGAAAATATCGCCGCTTTTCACCGCTCGATTGCTGAGAATATTGAACGGGATTTGCTGGTAGTTGAAATCGCCGACGAGCGAAAACAAGCCCTTATTAACGATCAATGACGGCAAAAACATCACCGCCGACGTCAACAGACACAGTAAAAAAACTTTCGCATAGCCGCTTCGCAGCACCCTTTTGCTTCCGACACCTTTCATCTGAATACCCCTCATCGTCCTGCGTGATTCATCTTCCCTTATTATGAATGAATCGGCCGGATTGCGAAACCGGAAGGACCGATCAATTACAGATTTCGTTATTAAAAAAAGATATCACAGGGTATCCGAGTTTCCCAGATACCATCATCTGAACCTCAAAATAATAACACGAAGAAGAAAGCTCGGCCGGCCGATGAAGAAGTTTTCCATAGATCTGTAAAAACCGGCGACAAATTTTTCCCCCATGGCGCTGAGAATGGTGCGAGACAAATCGGAATTGAAGGGCACGGTCGCTCTTATTGTTTTAAGAATCAGTCGCGGTAAGCGGCGGGACGGCTGTTCAAAGATGGACAGTAAAATGACGACTTATTTTTTGGCGGCAAAAATAGAGGCGCCCACAATTTTATGAATGAGCTTGAAAACGGAGCGGCGGCAGCTTTTTCAGCGATAGTCTTCGTCCTGTGACGATGCTGTTTTCGGAAAGAGCGTATAGCTGAAACTAATGACAAAGTCGGCCGCCAGGATGATGCCCCAGCGAAGGATTGAGGAATTAAAAAGTTCCGTCGCTTCCGGACGGTCGCCAAGCAGATAAAGGGCCGCCATCAAGCCCGAACCGATTGTCCAAGCCAGCAAATGGCGGTACCAGCCCCGCCGCTCCTGCAAGGCCCGCACGCGTCCGAACGTCTTTTGCTTCACCGGTTTTGCTCCGCCGGCGAACCGATAGGCAAACTGCCGATCAGCCCACCTGATGAGACTCGGTCCGAAAGCAACACTGACGCCGATATAGACAGCCGCCAGCACATGTACGAAAGAGGCGGGACGGCCGTTGCGCAGATCAAAATACGTGAAGACCAGCAGCAAAAAATCCAAGATTGGCGTACCGGTCAGCAACCAGAAACTCAGTTTCTCTTTCTTGAAAAAATAGCGGCAGACCAGCCCTGAAATGATAAGCAGCCAAAAACCGATTTCATCGGCAACAATCAGCCAGAACATCATCGTGAAAACCCCTTTCCCCACAGGTGGAAGACCGGGAACTTCGTCCGGTTGATTTTATTTAACACAATCGTGTTAAAAACAGTATAGCACGGTCGTATTATAAAAATCAATCTGCTATAATAAGGACATGCCAAAAATCGTGGATCAAATCAAGCGGCGCGAGAAAGTCGCCGAGGCCTGCTGGCGCGTGATTAAACACAAAGGGATTGAGCAAGCGAGTGTCCGGGAGATTGCCAGGGAAGCCGGCCTATCCGTCGGTGCGCTGCGCCATTATTTTTCCAGCCAACAAGAGCTGTTTATTTTTTCCATGGAACTGGTGACGGAGAAAGTCGGCAAACGAATTGAAAAGCTGACATTCACGGGTGAACCGATCGCCGACGCCATTCAGATCCTGTCGCAAGTGATGCCGGTCGATGCCCAGAGACGCCTAGAAATGGAGGCTTGGTATGCCTTTACGTCCAAGGCGCTGCATGACCCGGACCTGCAAGCGATGAGCCGGAAAATGTACGAGGATATGTATCGCGGCTGCCGGCTCGTCGTCGACCGGCTTTCGGCTGCAAGCGACAAGGTGAAACGGAGCGAAACCGACCATCTGTACGCACTGGTCGACGGTCTGGCCGTGCATACGATTCTTCAGCCCGAGCTGATGACCGCGCAGCGAGCGCTCACCATCGTTGAACACTATTTACACGCTATCCATTTTCCCCCAAAAGCGGCTCGACGGTAAAAAAGATGAACGAAGCATCAACAAGAACAGGCTGCGATCGTCATCGAAGCAGTGGGCTTCCGCGTTTTTCGGTGACAGCGAACGGCACTGCGCCGTGTTGGAAAAGTTATCGTTTATCCCTATTCCCCGAAAAAGGTCGCCAAAGCGACATGGCAAATGGGTGTTGGAAAAACTATTGTCTATCCCTATTTTCCAACGGCACAAACATACCGAATCCCTGGCTGTTTTTGGCACCGAGGCCGGCAGCGTATAAAAATGTCGCCATTTTTGGTTCGGCGCTCAGCCGATAAATCCCCTTCCAGCCGTTGATTTTTTTTCTGCGGAATGTCGTCACCACCCTATCGCGTCCGGAGACACGCAGCGGTTGCAGGTCGAGTTTGCCCCCATACGGCTCACCATAGAAAGTCTCGTACTTACGTAGGCAATTCTTCAATACTGATTCGCGGAATACCGTATCGGCCGGACCGCCGAAACGGGTCAGGCGCCCGCCCGCCGCTTTTTCGGCCGCACTGTAGGCCGTGATCGGCGACAGCATACGGATCCGTGTCACTCCGCCGTCAAAGATCAGCGGTTTTACATTCGCCACACTTTCCACCGACGCCGGGCACTGACCGATGCGCACACCGTCGCTCGTCAGCAGTTCCGCACCCAGCGAACGAATTAACTGGGGTAGGAGCGAATCCACATACCACGTCGCTCCGTTTTGAAAAATCAAACGCCGCGTTCGGCGATCATATTGCGACCGGCCAATCAGCCAGCTAAACGTAAACAGTCTGAACCGCCGTCCTTTAAAGCGGGATCTCCGATCGTGAACGAATGCCTGAAACGACGGATCCGCGCCAAGCGAATGATAAATCAGTTCCTGAAGAAACGACTGATAGTGGATAGAAACAACCAGTTTATCCTGATCCAACCACGGCTGAAGCTTAATTTTCAACCGCACTCCGCCCACCCCATTTCGGTAATTTTCTTTTTTGTACTACACGTTCTTTTTGCTTGCTATTATATTACCATTTTCAGGTCTACGGGCATATAGCACTATTCACTTTTCTGCATCCTTATAACGGTAGCGGTACGAAAAAAATAGAATCTCAGCGGCTTTTCCAATAAAAAAAGTAGCCGTGAGACTTATGCTTTCGAAAGCATAATGATTGTGACTCGGCCCATTTCATCCTTCTTTTTATTTATGCCATAATAAAAACGTTAGGGAAAAATTTTTCAACATCAACGACTGATCGAAGGAGGAAGACGGAGTTGACACTGAGTGACCAAGAAATCGAAGCGATTCGGCGCAAAGTAACGGCGCGGACGGTGACACTGCCGGACGGGACGAAGGTGCCGTCGATCGGCCAGGGAACGTGGCATATGGGAGATAATGCGGCTGCCCGTTCCGAAGAGATTGCGACCCTGCAGCTCGGCGTTCGGCTGGGCCTAAAATTGATTGATACGGCCGAAATGTATGGAAACGGCAAATCGGAGTCGCTGGTCGGTGCGGCCATCAGAGGGATCCGCGACCAAGTGTTTCTTGTCAGCAAGGTACTGCCGAGCAACGCATCGCGCCGCGGGACAGTGTCATCGTGCGAGAACAGCTTGCGGCGGCTCGGGACCGATCGCCTCGATTTGTATTTACTGCACTGGAAGGGATCGGTGCCGATCGACGAGACGATCGAAGCCATGGAGTCGCTGAAGCAGAGCGGCAAGATCCTGCGTTGGGGGGTGTCCAACTTCGATACGCCGGATATGGAAAATTTACTGCACCGGCCGCGCGGCGAGCATTGTGCGGTCAATCAGGTGCTATATCATCTCGGTTCGCGGGGAACGGAGGTTGACCTGCAACCGTGGCAGCGACGGCAGCGAATACCGATAATGGCATACTGTCCGCTGGCCCAGGGCGGTTCGCAGAAGCGGCGGCTGCTTGCCGATCCGACGGTGGCCCGGATTGCCAAAGCGCATCGAATGACGGCGATTCAGTTGCTGCTCGCCTGGTGCATCAGAGACGGCGGCGTAATCGCGATCCCCAAAGCGAGTCGGACGGCGCACGTGATTGAAAACGCACGGGCAGCGGCGGTCACATTCAGTCCAAACGAGCAGCAGGCACTAGACCGGGCATTTCCGCGTCCGGCACATCGGGTACCGCTGGACATCGCTTGAGTTGCCATTTAAACAATTTTACCTTGTGCAGGTTGACAATAAAGTAAAAACGCAGTTGTAATTTCAGAGCTGTAAAGTGGTAGAACGGCCAGCAATGAAGGAACCTGCACAGACCAATGAACGAAACCAGAAGGCAACATGGAAACGGAGATTATCGGATGAAAATAAAGAAAACGTATTTTCGTATGTACGTTAACGATTTAGATAAGGTTTTGCCGTATTATGAGAAATTGTTTGGCAGACGTCCGGATTTACGATTCAACTATCCAGCAATGCATCTTGAACTAGCTTCAGTTGGTGATTTTCTATTCGTCGCAGGCAAATCTGAAGATCTGAAACCCTTCAGGAACACCAAAGTCACCTTCATGGTTGACTCACTTGATGATTTTCTCGTTTATTTTGCACAAAACAATTTTGCGATCATCAGAAAACCACGAATTGTGCCCACCGGTAAAAATGTCACGGTCCGGCACCCGGACGGTCTGATTGCGGAATATGTCGAACATCGACCTGCTCAAGTAAAATCAGCGAATCTGATTAAAAACAAGTTAGTCTAACGGCCTAATTTCGTAGTCCGTATCCCCCTGAGCGACAGCAAAACGACACAACTTTATGCTCAGCCAACCCATGTAACTGCCCGGATGACTGCAGAAAACATCGCTTTCATGGCAACCGTCCGGGCTTATGCCGTCAGGGAAAAATGCGCCGATACAGAGGGATTTCGGCCATGCCAGGAACCTTTATGGATAAATCGGCGGACTTTTTCCGCTAGCAAAATCAATCGCCCGTCCATCGAAACTCCCGGCACCCCTGCGGTCAGATTAGCTCCCCGTTATCCAAACGAACGATCATACCTTCCACTGGCAAGCACGGTGAAGCCGATCGCCGTGCAAGGCAAAGGTGGGCGCAACACCCCTTCTTGCCGAAACCGCGCAGTCGCAGCGCGTCGATGATTGCACCATTAATTATTGCTATTTAAATCTTTTCAAAGGAAATATGCCAGTTACTGCCGGTACCGATGCTGTAGGCTTTAGCAAATGACCCTTGATTAATTGCCACACCCATATTTTCCAGCGAGTTCACGTAGATTAATGGTTCCCCGATCGCTACGGAAGCGAACGATTGGGCGAAAATCATCATGTTCTGGTAAATATGCCGCGTGTCGTTGCGGATACTCACTTCTAGTTTATCGCCGCGGCACACGTTGAGTTCATGAAATAAACGGTGATCGATATTTGTCCACAGATTGCCGAAGCGCACGTCAAGGACATCGACCGTGCCGACTACCTTGTTTGCTTCACGAAAGGACGGCGTAATCGGCAATTCGACGATGCTATCGATCGATACCTCCTGACCGAAATGGTCGAAATCGATCAGGCCCGCTGCCAACCGCGCACCAGTATAGGCATAGATATCGCGGCCGTAAAAAGTGAACGACTCGCCGGCACTCGGCAGCTTGTTCGCTGTTTCATCGAAGACACGGACACTTTTAATCCCAGAAATTTTTTTGATATGGGTCAGCGTTCCGTTATCCGGCGTGATGATATACTGATTGCGATTTGTTTTAGCAATCACGCTGCGGCGCGTGGAGCCGACGCCCGGATCGACAACCGAGACGAACACCGTTTCCTCCGGCCAATAGTTGATCGTCTGTCGCAACCGATATGACGCCTCCCAGATATTGTATTGCGGAATATCGTGCGTCAGATTATAAATGCGCAGTGTCGGATCTACCGAATTAGCAACGCCGTACATCGCGCACACCGCTCCGTCGGCTAGCCCGAAATCCGTTTGAAAAATTAATGCTTTTTTCAATGCTGTCATTCCTTTCCATCGAATGAACTAAGTTTTTGTCCCGGAGACACCAAAAAACCCCGTCCTTATTTCGAAGGGCGAGGTTGAATTCGCGTTACCACCTTGGTTCGCCGGTCGCTCACGCGGCCGACCTCAGCGAGTACGCCGAACGCTGTCGGTATACTCCGGTTTTTGTAACAAGAACCTGACTCGTCACGACTTACTCTTCTTTCAGCCGCGCAGCTCGGAGGCCATGTTCGAAAGCCGTCTTCTGCTCCTTTTCACCTGGCGGAGCTCTCTAATGAGAATCGGGTCTTTCTACTTCTTCCCGTCATCGCTTTTTTCTTCTAAACATCTCTTATTGTTATCGGTTCAGCAAAAAATGTCAAGCGATTTATCGCCGAAAAATTTATGCCTTAGAATGGGCGGCATGGGCATGATGCATGTGCCGCAGCGGATGAATCGGCATCGCCCACTTGCGGTCCAGATGCAGTTTGATGATTTTATCAAATAACTCGATAAAATACCCCATGCACAGAAAGCTGACCAGTGTCCCGACATTGACGCCGACAAGATAGTGACGTAAAAGGCCGACCGTCAATGCGATGGTGAGCGGAATGCCGAGCGACAGACGCTGAGCGGGCACCACATTCCCGTGAAAATACTTGTCGCGCATGATTTTCATTAAGTCGTCGAACGGATGCAACACAAGATTGACCCGAAAATAAATCGACAGCGCACAGCCGATGCACATCACGCCGAACACACACACAATCAGGCGCAGGATCAATCCGTCGATGGTCAAATTCTGCATCACAAACAACCAAGCGTCGACCAAATAACCGAATGTCAGTACATAAAGGAAATTGAAAAAATCATTTCTTATCTTCCAATGACTCCGCAGTAGATCGTCGGCAATCAGGACGACAAACCCAAAGATGATCATTGTTTCCCCGACAGTCATGCCGATCGTATCCGCAAGGTTCAGGCTTGCCGCCGTCCATGGCGCCGATCCGAGTGCGGCTTTTACCGTCAACGCATTCCCCAGCGCGTTCAGCAAGACCGACACAGCCAGCCAGACCATTTTTTTCAGCACTTAGACGCCCCCAGCTTTCACTCGTTCCCAATTCGTATACTCATTTTATCAGCATTCACCGAAAAAGATAACCCTATTAGCGAAAGTTTTTCAGTGAATGCGTTTTTATTTTGACCGAAATCTATCATCATGGAAAAAGTTAACTTGGTTGGAAAAAATGATCGGTTTCCAGCAGAAGAACGGCGCAAAAAGTGCGCGGATGCTAATGGTACTTCTCCGCAAAAATTCACTACTGCCGGTTAACCTTACTTCCAGCGATAAAGGCTCCTGAATTGGCGGAAAATTCGCTTAAGCCAATAGGAAAACAGCCTCAAGCTGAAAACAATTTTCTCGAATCAGAGAAATAGCCGATTGACCCTGAATCCGTTGAATTTGCCTCCCAGCCCATCCTCGAACCCAATTCTGCTGCGGATCACAAGTATGTAAAAAGCCGGAGTCATCACTCCGGCAGGATTTTTCACCCTATCTGTTATCGTTCGAGATTGCCGAGCTGCAGCAGTGCATCGGCATAGATTTCCGACGCCAGCAGCAAATCGTCAACGCGGACATGTTCATCGACTTGGTGGCCGGTGTATGGGTAACCGGGCATGCAGGCTCCGAACGCGACACCTGCATCCAAAAATTGGACGTAAGTGCCGCCGCCGGATGTCAGCAGTTTCACATTTTTCCGACCCGTATGCCGCTCGAAAACATCCTTCAGAATCTGAACGCCCGGATGGGACGGGTCGACATGCAGCGGTTTGTTTTGGTCGAGCTCGCCCACCGAAAAGCCGAGCTGTTTCGTCGCCATTTTTAAGGCGTCGGCAATTCGATCGAGTTCAACCGTGACCGGGCAACGCAGATCAAGTGAAACCGAACCGCCTTTGCCGCTGTGGAAGCGGGCCAGACCGGCGTTAACCGTTAGATCGCCGGAAATATCGTCACGACAGGCGACGCCGAGGCGTTCTCCGGCAAAATCATTGCTCAATGTATCGGCCAAAAACCGGACAAACGCGTGGTCTGCAGCGGCGAACGGTATGTTTCTGAGTGCCGCGGCAAGCAGAAATGCGGCATTAACGCCGCCAGCCGGTTCGGAACCGTGAGCCGAACGGCCGCGGACCGTCAGGCGAATGCCCACCGCCATCGGTTCGACGCGAAAGTCGACGCGGCCGCGCCGCAAATTTTCTTGCGCCACTTTCGTCCACTTCACCGCATCGCTGCCGGCCAGCAGTGCATAAGCGCGATCCGGCACCATATTGACACGTTCTCCGGCGTAAAATTCGGCCAACCGGATCGTATTATCGGCACTCCCGGCCGGCGTGTCGATCCGTATGTGAATCCGCCCCTTTTCCGCATAAATCAGCGGAAATTCGGCGTCCGGCGCGAAGCCGAACAGCGACATCGGTTCCAGCTCATTATATTTACGCATGCAGGCGCAGCCGCTTTCTTCGTCGGTGCCGATGACCAAACGGATTCGGTTTTTCAGTGGCCGTCCTGCCGCGGCCACCGTTTTCAGCGCATAATAAGCGGCCATCGTCGGTCCTTTATCGTCGATCGCACCGCGTGCGTAAAGCGTTCCGTCTTCCACATGGGCAGTAAACGGATTGTGCGTCCAGTCGCCGGTTGCCGGCACAACGTCGACGTGGCCAAGGACGGCAATATAGTCCTTCGCCTCCGCCGGACCGTATTCGATATAACCGGCATAACCGTGCAGGTTCTTCGTACGGAAGCCGTCGCGCCGGCCCAACTCAAGCATCCTCTTAAGCGCCGCCAACGGCCCCGGACCAAACGGTGCGCCTTCTTGCGCCGCCGCGGCATCCTTGGTACTTTTAATTGCCAGCAATGCCGATAAATCAGCTAGAAATGCGTCGCGATTGCCTAATCCATTCACGCTTGACTTCATCCTTCCCTTTTTTATCAACAATGCCCGATCTCCATACGTATCCAAAACCATCCGGCAAATCACCGCCGCTCGCATCCGGCGATCGCATTTTGTGTATGCCGATCAGAATTTTCGTTGCTTCTATCGGAACGACTCACGCTTCTAATAAGGTTCCGGCCGTCTATCAGGACTGCTCACGTTCCCCGCAACATTCCGAGCACTCAATCGGTCGCCCTTACAGCACACCGACCGACGGTTTTCGCTCTCTGTCGGAACGCTTCCTTCGCTCTTTTTGTCGACAATAGTGCGCCGAGTGAGGCGTTATCCTCGAACCGTCGAGCAATTTTCCTCGATGTCGCTCCATTTCAGATACTGACGTTCGATATCTTCTTCAATCAGTTGACTACCCATCTGCACTTCGATAAGCTCCATCGCTTCGTCGGCAATGATCGCGTGCATCGTCTCAGCGGGAACAATGACGACATCCCCCGGTTTGACCGAACGAATCACACCGTTCTCCGCATAACGACCGCGGCCGCGGATGACCGTCCACACTTCCTGACGCAAATGGTGGCAATGATAGCTGAGATTCAATCCCTTTTTTATCTTAATTTTCTTCGTCAGTACTTCTTCGCCACTTTCCGCGTAGCCAGTGTAATCGAGTACGCGATAGGAACCCCAGTGGCGTTCTTCGTACATCGGACGTTGATCGTACCCTTTCATGACTTCCTTGACCCGCGGGCTTTGCTCTTTATCGGACACGAGAATGCCGTCCGGACTGACGGCGACGACGACATTGGAGATGCCGAGGACCGTGACCGGCAGATCCAGCTCATTGATCAGATGCGTGTTTTGCGAATCTTCGCTGATAATGCCCTTGCCGATCTGATTCGTCGCCATCTCTTCGGTTAACGTGTTCCACGTACCGAGGTCTTTCCAGTCACCGTCGTACGGCAACGCGACAATGTTCTTTGCTTTCTCGACCACTGCATAGTCGAAACTGATCTTCGGCAATTTGGAAAATTGCTTCCGCAACTCTTCATAATTGAGTGGCAGGCCGAGCGCTTCGACCTTTTCGACGACATACCGCAGCCGAAAAGCAAATACGCCGCAGTTCCACAGCGCCGATTGAGCAATCAGCCGCTTCGCCAGCTCCTGTTGCGGTTTTTCCGTAAAATGATCGACCTTAATATACCCTTCTTGGCTGTTCTTCGGTACGATATAACCGTATTTTTCCGATGGGAAGGTCGGTTTGACCCCCATTAGCGCTAAATCGGCGTTTGTCTTTTCAACTAGCGGTGCCAGGTCGAGAATCCGCCTGAAAAAGGACGTTTCTACATACGGATCGACCGGCAACACGGCAACGACTTCGTCAAGCCCGGCATTCATCATCGAATAGAGATAGGTTGCAGCCAGTGCGATCGCCGGAAACGTATCGCGCCGTTCCGGTTCAACAATGAGCGGGACACCGCCGCCAAGCTGATTCTGCAACATTTCTACCTGAGCTCTTCCGGTCGCAATCACTGTAGAGCCACCGAGTCCGATTGTCTTCAGCTGACCGAATACGCGCTGAACCATCGAAGACAGGTGGTTTCCCCCGTCCTCCAATACGCGCAGAAATTGTTTGGAACGAGCATCATTCGATAGCGGCCAGAGCCGTTTGCCCGAACCACCGGATAAAAGTACCAAATGCATAGTGATCTCTCCCCGTCATCTGTGATGTCTCTTCCTATTATGACACGAACCGGCGTGCGTAGATAGCCCCCGCCTCATATTAATGGAAAATATTTGAAAATAAGAGGCCATGTTCATCTGCGAATTGGGATAACCCGCTAAAGAAAGGCCGACGACTGCGCGTGGAGGCCGCCAGCTATTTTTATAATGCGGCATGGTTACGCAGATAACGGCCGGTGACACTGGAGCCGGAAGCAGCAATCTCCCGCGGCGTACCGGCCGCCACGATGCGGCCGCCGTCCGGTCCGCCGCCCGGCCCAAGATCGACAACATAGTCGCAATTGGCAATAATATCCGGATCATGGTCGATGATCAGCATCGTCGAGCGACCGGCCGTGAGCCGATCGAGAACGCCGATCAGCACGTCGATATCGCGAGCGTGGAGTCCGGTCGACGGTTCATCAAGTACATACAGTGTGCCCGCATGCGGACGGCTCAATTCACCGGCAAGCCGCATACGCTGGGCCTCGCCGCCGGACAAATTGGGTGTCGGTTCACCAAGCTTGAGATAGCCGAGCCCGACGGCGCAGAGCATGCCGAATCCGCGGGCCAGAACCGGATCGTCGGCAAAAAAAGTGCGGGCTTCATCGATGCTCATCGCCAGCACGTCGGCGATCGATCGATTCTGGTAGCGAACTTCGAGCGTCTCCGCGTTAAACCGCCGACCGCCGCAATGCGGGCAGCGAATGCGCTGCTCAGGCAGATATTGCATGTCCAGTGCCATTTCGCCCAGGCCCCGGCAAGCCTCGCAGCGACCACCGGCGACATTAAAAGAAAAACGAGCGGCGTTCCAACCGCGGCTTTGAGCCATTTCGGTCGCAGCAAAAAGCTGCCGGATGCGATCATACAGACCGGTATAGGTGGCCGGCGTCGAACGGGCATTGCGACCGATCGGCGAAGCGTCAACCATGAGCAAACGGCGAAGCGCCGACGCTCCTTCAAGACGAGCGACATGTTTAGGGAGCGCCTTGCCGGCAAGACAGGCACGGACAGCCGGGACAAGACTGTCGACGACCAGGGCCGTTTTGCCGGCACCGGAGACGCCGGTGACCGCCGTCATTCGGTTGAGCGGGAAAGCGGCCGAGAGATGATGCAAATTGTGCAACCGCACATCGCCGATACGCAGAAACGCGGATGCCTCCGTGGACACGGGCAGCTTTTTTCGGGCAACTACACTGCGGCGACCGGCCAGGTAAGCACCGGTCAATGAATCGACGCGGTCGGCAATTGCCTTAGGCGGGCCGGCCGCAACAACGCGGCCGCCGCCCCTTCCGGCGCCGGGACCCATCTCAATGACATAATCGGCATGGCGGATAATTTGCAAATTATGATCGACGACGACCAAACTGTTTCCACCTGCCACCATCCGCCGCATGATCCGGATCAGGCCGTCGACGTTGACCGGGTGCAGGCCGACGGACGGTTCGTCGAGCACATAGAGAATGCCTGTCGTCCGACCGGCTGCCATCTGCGTGAGTTCGATGCGCTGGCGTTCTCCCGTCGACAGTGTCGCCCCGGCACGATCCGGCGTCAGATAGCCGACCCCAAGTTCGACAAGCGGGGCAATTGTCCGATGCAGTTCTTTGATAAGCTTGCCCGCAATTGTGCGCATCTCTTCGGGTAATGTCCGCAGTAAACGATTCGCCGGCTGCTCCAGCCGCTCCAGCGGCATCGCGGCCCATTCGGCAATGTTTTTCCCACCAAGCGTTGTACCGAACGCTTCGGGACGAAGACGGCTGCCGCTGCATACCTCGCATGGCCGGATGCTGAGAAATTTTTTCATCCGCGCGTATCGCGTTTGATGCTTGTCTCCGGCCAGCGCCCGGCGGACCACCTCCACCGCATTATCATAGGCAAACGTAATCGGAAACTCGTCCCCGGTCGTGCGATTGTGAAAAATCAGCGGCCGGCGAACACGTTTTCCGTGTAAAACGATCGACTTTTCTTTATCCGACAGCTCCTTAAACGGGACATCGAGCCGCACACCAAGCTGCGCTGCCAGCCGAACAGTATAGCCGCTGTCTCTTATACACATCTCCGAGCCCACGAGACCCTAAGACATCTC